>NZ_BAAILO010000205.1:0-15269 GCF_054589115.1 Cupriavidus sp. 8B
GCCCCATCCGGCGCGCCTTTTTTGCCTACTTTTTTGGCAAGACAAAAAAGTAGGTCGCCGCCCCGCAGGGGTGGTGAAACTGCAGTTGACTTTGACCTTCCGCAGTTGAAGCTGATTTTGCAGTTGCAGTTGCAGTTGCAGTTGCAGTTGCAGTTGCAGCTAAAACCCCTCCCCCCTAACCCCCATCCGTCTCCGCCAAAGTCCTCAAATACTCCCGCCTCCACCAATGCACATCCTGCGCCCGAATCCGCTCCAACAGCTTCTGATGCCGAGACTGCCGCTCAGCCAAAGGCATATGCAAAGCCTGCTGAATCGCCTGCGCAGTAGCATTGATATCGTAAGGATTCACCAACAGCGCCTCCCGCAACTGCTCGGCAGCGCCAGCAAACCGCGATAGCACCAAGACCCCAGGATCATCCGGATCCTGCGCAGCCACAAACTCCTTGGCAACCAGGTTCATCCCATCGCGGAGCGGCGTAACCAGCGCCACGCGGCAGGCCCGGCACAGCCCGGGCAAGCGGCGCCGCGCCGTGGTGCGATGGATGTAGCGCACCGGCATCCAGTCCAGCTCGCCATACTCGCCATTGATCGCCCCCGACAACCCTTCCAGCTCGCGCCGCAGATCCGCATAGGCATCCACCGTCTCGCGCGATGGCGCGGCTATCTGGATCAGCGTGGCGCTGCGGCGGTTCTCGGGATACTGCGCCATCAGCGTCCTGACCGCCTTGAGCCGCTGCGGCAGCCCCTTGGAGTAGTCGAGCCGGTCGATGCCAAGCAGCAGACGGCGGGTCGAATACTGGCCGCGCATCATCTCGTACGTCTCGCGCGATTCCTCGCACTGGCCCAGCGCGGCGAATTCGTCGACGTCGATGCCGATCGGGAACGCTTGCGCGCGCACGGTGCGGTGGAAGGCGCGGAAGCGATACTCGCCCATGGGCTCGGCCTGCGCTTCGCTTTGCACGTAGCGCGAGAAATGCTCGAGGTCGAGCTGGCTCTGGAAGCCGACCAGGTCATAGGCGAACAGCGCCCGCATTAGCCATTCGTGCTGCGGGATGGCGGCAAGGATCAGCGGCGGGGGCAGCGGGATATGCAGGAAGAAACCCATGCGCTGGCCACAGCCCATGGCGCGCAGCTCCGAAGCAAGCGGGATCAGGTGGTAGTCGTGGATCCAGATCACGTCATCCGGGCGCAGCAGCGGCGCGAGCTTGCGCGCAAAGAGCTGGTTGACGCGGCGATAGATGTTGAGATAGCCGGAGTCGAAATCCGCCAGGTCGATGCGATAGTGGAACACCGGCCACAGCACGCCGTTGCTGTAGCCCTGGTAGTACGCGTCGTGGTCCTCGCGGCACAGGTCGACCGTGGCCAGCGTGACATTGCCGGCTTGCTGGATATGCAGCTCACCCTCGCCCGGCGTGCCGCCCTGCGCGGCTTCCACGATCTTGCCGCTCCAGCCAAACCACATGCCGCCGGTAGCCTTGAGCGCTTCGCCCAGTGCCACGGCGAGGCCGCCCGCGGCGACGTTGCGCGGATCGGCGACGCGGTTGGATACCGCTACTAGTCTGCCCATACATTCCTTTGCGCTAGCCTTGCCTCGCGCGCCTTCAAATCACGGAATCCCACGGCGCGGACAGGCGCACGGCGCCGTTGATCAGGCCCACCATCGAGTAGGTCTGCGGAAAATTGCCCCACATCTCACCGGTCACGGGGTGCGTATCCTCGGACAGCAGCCCGAGCGGGTTGCGCGCCGCCAGCATGGCCTCGAAGATCTCGCGCGCTTCCTGGGCGCGCCCGACGCGGGCCAGCGCGTCGATGCGCCAGAAGGTGCAGATATTGAATGCCGTCTCGGGCTTGCCGAAATCGTCGGGCGCCTCGTAGCGGCGCATGTACGGCCCGTCGCACAGCGAGGCTTCCATCGCCTTGAGCGTGGACATGAAGCGCTCGTCGCGCGGCGCGATAAAGCCGACCTCGGCCATCAGCAGCACGCTGGCATCGAGCTCGCGCCCACCGAAGCTCTCGGCGAACGCCTGGCGCTCCTCGCTCCAGGACCCGCGCACGATGCGCTCCTTCATGACGTCGGCATGCTGGCGCCAGTAGGCCGCGCGATCGGGCAGGCGCAGCGCATCGCCGATCTTGGCGAGGCGGTCGCAGGCGGCCCAGCTCATCAGCGCGGACGAGGTATGCACCCGGGCGCGGGTACGCAGCTCCCACATGCCCGCATCGGGCGTGCCGAACACGCGTACCGCCTGCTCGCCCACGGTTTCCAGCACGTGGTACTCGGCCGCCCCGCCCCGGTGCAACAGGCGATGGTCGTGGAAAGCCTGGGCCGCGCCCAGCACCACGTTGCCGTAGACATCATGCTGGAAGTGCTCCTGCGCCTGGTTGCCCACGCGCACCGGGCCCATGCCGCGGTAGCCCGACAAGTGGTCGAGCACGCTCTCCGGCAATTCGAGCTCAAGCCCGATGCCGTACAACGGCTGGATATGGCCGTTCTTGGATTGCATCACCACGTTGGACAACCAGCGCAGGTAGTCCTCCATGGTGCCGACCTCGGCCAAGCTGTTGAGCGCGCGGATCACGAAAAACGCGTCGCGCAGCCAGCAGAAGCGGTAATCCCAGTTGCGCCCGCTGCCGGGCGCCTCGGGAATGCTGGTGGTCATGGCCGCGACGATGGCACCCGTCTCTTCATAGAGCGAGAGCTTGAGCGTGATGGCGGCGCGGATCACCGCATCCTGCCACTCGCGCGGGACCGCGAGGCGGCGGCTCCACATCTTCCAGTAAGCGGTGGTCTCCTGCTCGAAGTCGCGCGCGGTTTCCTCCACGCCACCCTGCAGGGTTTCATCAGGCCCGAGGATGAAGTTGAGGTCGCGCGTGAGCAGGAAAGGCGTGCGCGACAGCACATAGGTGAGCGGCGCGTCGGTGGTCATGCGCAGCGTGGTGCCGTCGCCGATATAGCGCACATGGCTGCTGCCGCGCGTGATCTCGGGCTTGATGCGCCCCCAGTCGAAACGCGGCGCCACCGTCACGCGCACCCGCGGCGCGCCCTGTATCGGCCGGATGCGGCGGATCAGCGAGGTGGGGCGGAAGTAACGTCCGAGGCGGAAAAAACGCGGCGCGAAATCGGTGATCTCAAGGGAGTTGCCATGCTGGTCGGTCAGCCGGGTCCGCAGCACGGCCGTATTGGGCTCGTACCATTGGTGCGCTTCCTGGAAGTCCTCGATCTCGATGGCAAAGTGGCCAGCGTTCTCGCCCGGATCGAGCAAGGCATTGAAGACCGGGTCGCCGTCAAAGCGCGGCAGGCAGCACCACACAATGCGGCCGCGCCCGTCGACCAGCGCGGAGATCGCGCAGTTGCCGATCATGCCCAGCGATAGCGAAGGGTCGGCGTAGCGGCCGGCACCTCCGGCACGCGCCGAAATACCCTCGGTGGATGGGTTGCTCACAGCGAATCCCCCTCAAGACGTCGTTGTGGATGTAGCTCCGGAAATCTGCGTGCCCTGCGCGGCGGCCATGACTTCGAGCGCCTTGGCGGAGCGATGCAGCCAGCAGCGCAGCGCGGCCGGGCCGGTCACGCTGACGGTGGCGGCGCTGGGCCGCTCGCCAACCAGCACGCCGACGCCGCCGAGGCGCCGCACCACGGCAAAGCCAGCCTCGTCGGTAATATCGTCGCCGGCAAACAGCGGCGTGCGCCGCGCAAATGGCGGGCCGCGCATAAAAGTATCGATGGCGCCGCCCTTGTCGATGCCCGCCGGCTTGAGCTCCACCACCATCTTGCCGTGCAGGACCTCGATACCGGGCACGCCGCTCGCCAGCTCGGCCGCGAAGTCGCGCACCATGCCTTCAAGATGGGGAACGGCGCGGTAGTGCACCGCGACCGCGACCGACTTGCGCTCGAGCTGCAAGCCCGGATGCGCGCCGACCAGGAATTCGAGCGGCGGGAGCAACAAGGGCACGCCCGGGTCGGGCTGGCGCAGCCGGTGGCCGCCCGCGTCGCGCAGCTCCGCGCCGTGCACGCCGGCGCACGGCAGTTGCAGCGGTTGCAGGAAATGATCCAGCTCGGCGATCGGCCGGCCGGAAACCAGGGCTACCGCGCCACCCAGATGCAAATGCAGGGCGCGCAGCGTCCCCACCAGTTCCGGTTCGACCTGCACGAGGTCAGGACGCGGCGCAAGGTCGGCCAGCGTACCGTCGAAATCCAGGAACAGCGCGGTGTTCGGTTCGATAAGAGGTAGGGGAGGCATTGCGTTACACCGTATCACGAGTGTTCCGGCACCGTCCACCGGGCTTCGTCCTACAAGGTGCGCAAGCGCCCCTTCGGCGCGCCACTACGGTGCCTGCGCCGCTGCGGTGCGCAGCGCGCGCCAGCGCCCGAAGGTGCACTTGCCTGCCCTTCGCAGCCGCTTGCGCAGGGGTGCAGTCATCGACGCACCCCGCCATCCTTTATCATTAGCGGTTTCCGCCAATCCCCGCCCCGGCTGTCCACGATGACCCGCAAACCCGATTACCTGAGAAAGATCCTGACCGCCAAAGTGTACGACGTGGCCCAGGAGACCGATCTCACCTACGCAACCCTGCTCTCCGCGCGCACCGGCAACAAGGTGTGGTTCAAGCGCGAGGACACCCAGCCGGTGTTCTCGTTCAAGCTGCGCGGCGCGTACAACAAGATGGCCTCGCTGTCGCCGGAGGAGCTCAAACGTGGCGTGATCGCCGCCTCGGCCGGCAATCATGCGCAGGGCGTGGCGCTATCGGCTGCGCGGCTCAAGTGCAAGGCGCTGATCGCGATGCCGGTCACCACCCCGCAGGTGAAGATCGACGCGGTGCGCGAGCGCGGCGGCGAGTGGGTGGAAATCGTGCTGCACGGCGACTCGTACAGCGACGCCTACAACCACGCCGCGGAGCTGGAGAAAAAGCACAAGCTGACCTTCATCCACCCCTTCGACGATCCCGAAGTCATCGCCGGCCAGGGCACCATCGCCATGGAAATCCTGCGCCAGCACCCGGGCCCGCTGCACGCGGTGTTCGTGGCGATCGGCGGTGGCGGCCTGATCTCCGGCATTGCGGCCTACATCAAGGCCGTGCGCCCGGAGATCAAGGTGATTGGCGTGCAGACCGTGGACTCCGACGCGATGAAGCGCTCGGTGGACGCGGGCAAGCGCGTGGAACTCAAGGAAGTGGGCCTGTTCTCGGACGGCACCGCCGTGAAGCTGGTCGGCAAGGAAACCTTTCGCATCACGCGCGAGCTGGTCGACGAGATCATCCTGGTGGACACCGACGCCATCTGCGCCGGCGTCAAGGACGTGTTCCAGGACACCCGCAGCATCCTGGAGCCGGCAGGCGCCATGGCCGTGGCCGGCCTGAAGCTCTACGCCGAGCGCGAGAAGCTCAAGGGCCAGCACCTGGTAGCCATTGCCTGCGGCGCCAACATGAACTTCGACCGCCTGCGCTTTGTCGCCGAGCGCGCCGAGGTGGGCGAGGCGCGCGAGGCGATCTTCGCGGTCAGCATCCCCGAGGAACGCGGCAGCTTCAAGCGCTTCTGCGAGCAGCTCGGCACGCGCAACGTGACCGAGTTCAACTACCGCATCGCCGACAACAGCATGGCGCACATCTTCGTGGGCGTGCAGATCGCGAGCCGCGCGGATAACGAGAAGATAGCCGCCGGTTTCCGCCGCCACGGCTTCGATACGCTGGACCTGTCCAACGATGAGCTGGCCAAGCAGCATATCCGCTACATGGTCGGCGGCCATTCGGCGCTGGCGCATGATGAGCTGCTGTACCGCTTCGAGTTCCCGGAGCGTCCGGGCGCGCTGATGCGCTTCCTGTCGAGCATGAGCCCGAACTGGAATATCAGCCTGTTCCACTACCGCAACCAGGGCGGCGACACCTCCAACATCCTGGTTGGCATCCAGGTGCCCAAGAACGAGAAGCGCGCCTTCCGCGCCTTCCTCGCTACGCTGGGCTATGTACACTGGGAAGAGACCGAGAACCCCGTGTACAAGCTGTTCTTGTCCTGATCATCCGAGGCAACCATGAGCCTTCCCGAACATTCGCCGCTAGGCAAACCTTCGGCCTACAAGACCGAGTACGACCCCACCCTGCTGTTCCCGATCCCGCGCCAGCCCAAGCGCACCGAGATCGGGCTGGCGGAAGGCCGCGCGCTGCCGTTTTTCGGCGTGGACATCTGGAACGCCTACGAGCTGTCGTGGCTGAACATGAAGGGCAAGCCGCAGGTCGCGCTGGCCAGCTTCATCATTCCGGCCGACACGCCGAACATCGTCGAGTCCAAGTCGTTCAAGCTCTACCTGAATTCGTTCAACCAGAGCAAGATCGCCTCGCCCGAAGCCTTGCAGCAACTGCTGCACCATGACCTGTCCGAAGCCACCGGCGGCACGGTGCAGGTGCGGCTGGTGACCGAGGCCGAACTCGGCACGCAGAAGATGGGCGAGCTGGACGGCGTGCAGCTGGACCGGCTCGACATCGAGACCGACATCTATGAGCCCGCGCCGCACTTGCTGCATGCCGCCCAGGACGAATCGCCGGTGGAAGAAACGCTGGTCTCGCACCTGCTCAAGTCCAACTGCCTGGTGACCGGCCAGCCCGACTGGGGCAGCGTGCAGATCCGCTACGTGGGTGCGCCGATCAACCAGGAAGGGCTGCTCAAGTATTTGATCTCGTTCCGCAACCATAACGAGTTCCACGAGCAATGCGTGGAGCGCATCTTCACCGACATGATGCGGCAGTGCCAGCCGGTGAAGCTGGCGGTTTATGCGCGCTACACGCGGCGCGGTGGGCTGGATATCAATCCGTTCCGCACCAACTTCAACACGCCGTGGCCGGACAACCGGCGCAACGCGCGGCAGTGAGCAACGCGAAGGCGTGAAGCAAATAAAAACCCCGGCACGCACGCCGGGGTTTTTATTTGCGCAAAGATCCTGGCCTGCTCAAAACTCGGCATGGAAGCGCACCCCATAGAACTTCGCCGGCCCGCGATCGCGGTTGTAGCCGGGATTGCGGATGTACTGGAAGTCCGGGCTGATGCTCAGGTACTTGACCGGCTGGAAGCTATAGAACAGCTCAACGATCTGCTCAGGCCCATACCGCAACGCGCCATCGCCAAGAAAAGCGCCCTGCCCGCCGGCAGCCAGGTAAGCCTGGTGCCGCGACCCCAACATATTCACCGACACCGCCAACCCCACCACATCGCGCGGGCGGCCCCAGGCAGTGCCATTGAGCACGCCGCCGGCGGCGACCTGGCGGCCGATTTCCGTAAAGGCGTAGGTCTCGGTCTTGTCGTCCGACATATTGGCGCGCGCGAACACACCGAGTGAATCGTTGACCCGCTGCATCAGCGCCAAGCCCGCGCCGAGCTTGGCGTGCTCCTCGCGCACATTGGCCACGTCCGGTGCGGCGCCGGTGGCGGCGCCGAGCTGCAGCGCATCGCTGAACGCGCCCATGCGCGCCTTGTTGCGCCAGAGCATCAGGCGCGCCACGCCGGGCTGGCCGGCCAGCTTGTAGCGCTTCTCGAATTCGAGAATGTCGCCGTAGTGCTGGAACATCCGCGTATCGAGTTCCAGCCCGTTGGACTCCAGCGGCTGCAGGAAGCGGCCAAGCCGCACCGACCACATGTCGCCGATGTATTCCAGCGCCACGCCCCAGTTGTAGCCGCGCGCATCGGCCGGGTAGTCGAAGGAGCCGTGCGCCATGAACGACCAGTTCATGAACTGGGTGCGCGGGTCGGAGCCGTACTCGTTCTGGTCGAACACGTCGAGCACGCCGAAGTTGCCGGCGGTCAGCACCACGCGGCGCTTGTCGACGCTGCCGGCCAGCTGGTTGAAATCGGCGTCCACTTGTTCGCTGCCGCCGCCCAGTCCCCAGGTCTGGCGGATAAACGCGCGCGCCCGATAGAACACCGGGCTGGTGCTCGAGACCTTGGCCAGCTCGCCGTTGGTCGGCCCGCCCAGGCCGTGCAGCTCGGAGAACGGCACGCCCTGGGTCACTTCCGGGTTGAAGTGAAACTCCGCGCCGCGCCACAGGCGCAAGCCAAGATCGAGCGTCGTGCTGAACGAGTAGCTCTTGGCGCGATCCGCCGTCAGGCTGTTGGCGCCGGAGTAGCCCGCGCCGAAGGACGGCTTGCGCTGCCAGATATAGGTGGTCTGGCCGTGGAAGGCATAGTCCTCGGGGGCCTCGGCCTGCACCGGTGCGTCGCTGCTTGCCCCGGTCTGTTCCTGCGCCAGGGCGGGCATGGCCGCCATACCGGCAAGGCCGGCCAGCGACAAGGCCACACCCGCAAGGCGAGTGGCAAAAAACAGGCGTGGCCGCACTGGGGCGGCTGGGAAGCGACAAAGCAGCATGAAAAGTCCGGGGAACGGCAGCGGGCGCAATAGGGGTCAAGCCCGGCTGACGGGCGGACGAAGCATAGCCAAGCCTTTATGACATGTCTACCTTGTATTGCTGCGATGCAACATGATGCAAAGGCGGGTGGCCACAACATTACGTTGTAATCGGCCTTGAATTAATTAATTCATAAATTAATATTATTTGCAGATTCAGGAGCCGCCATGCCGCCTGCTGCCGACCACCCGCCCCCAAGCCGACGCCCGGGCCGGCCCGCCGCCGGGGATGCGGGCAGCGCTGGCCAGCGCGAGCAGTTGCTCGACGCCGCCACCGAACTGTTCGCCCAGCGTGGCGTTGCCGCCACAGCGATCAAGACCATTGCCAGCCATGCGGGCGTCACGCCGGCGCTGGTGCACTACTACTTCCGCGACCGCGACCAGTTGCTCGATGCCGTGATCGACGAGCGCCTGCAGCCCCTGGTCGAGCTGGTATTCGCGCCGGCCGCCGCCGACAGCGCGGACCCGGCCGCCATGCTGGTGGGCATTGCCGGGCGGCTGATCCGCACCGCCGCCGCCACGCCGTGGTTTCCCGGGCTGTGGATCCGCGAGATCGTCGGCGCCAACGGGCAGTTGCACCAGCGCGTGCTGCAGAAGATCGCGCTGCAGCGCGCCGGCCTGGTGCTCGGCCCGCTGGCGGCGGCGCGCGCGCGCGGCGAGATCAACGCCAGCCTGGAGCCGGCGCTGCTGATGGTGTCGCTGATCGGCCTGACGCTGCTGCCGCTGGCCACCACCCATATCTGGCGCCGCCTGCCCGGCGCCGGCGCCATCGACAGCGAGGCACTGGTGCGCCACGTGAGCGCGCTGCTGGCGCACGGCCTGGGCGTACCGCCGGTACGGCAGCCCGGGTCGGCCGCGCCGCCGTCTGCCTGAATCCAGCCTGCCCGCCACGGAGCCCGCATGCCTCGCCACGCTCAGCCTGATTCACCCCGCCCCGCCCCGACCCTGGGTACAGGTTGGCCGTCGGCCGCCCTGATCGGCGTGGCGCTGCTATCCGCCTGTGGCGAGCCGGCGCCCACCTCCTGGCAAGGCTATGTCGAGGGCGAGTTCGTCAGCGTGGCCTCGCCCTTTGCTGGCCGGCTGGACCAGATCTCCGTCCAGCGCGGGCAGCAGGTGGCAAGTGGCGCGCCGCTGTTCGCGCTGGAGGCCGACGACGAGCGCGCCGCCCGGCAACAAGCGGCAGAACAAGTGCGCGCGGCCGAGTCCCAGCTGGCCGACCTGCAAACCGGCAAGCGGGTGCCGGAAATCGACGTGAGCCGCGCGCAGCTGGCGCAGGCCCAAGCCGCCGCCGCGCGCAGCGCCGCGCAACGCCAGCGCGATGAAGCCCAGTACGCCATCGGCGGAATCGCGCTGGCGCAGCTGGAAGACAGCCGCGCCACCGCCGCCTCCGAGGCCGCCCGCGTGCGCGAGCTGCAGCGCGATATCGACGTGGCCCGGCTGCCGGGACGCACCGCGCAGCAAGCGGCCCAGCAAGCCCAGGTGGCCGCCGCGCGCGCCGCGCTGGCGCAGGCCGAGTGGAAGCTGTCGCGCAAGACCGTGGGCGCGACCCAGGCGGGCCTGGTCTACGACACGCCCTTCCGCCTCGGTGACTGGGTGCCCGCGGGCAGCCCGGTGGTGCGGCTGCTGCCGCCGGGCAACGTCAAGGTGCGTTTCTACGTGCCGGAAACCGTGCTCGGCGCGTTCAAGAACGGCGAGTCCGTGCGCGTGCGCTGCGATGGTTGCGCCGCGCCCATTGCCGCCACGGTCACCTACATCTCCAGCCAGGCCGAGTACACGCCGCCGGTGATCTACAGCAATGAAACGCGCCGCAAGCTGGTGTTCCTGGTGGAGGCACGGCCCGCGGCGGCCGACGCGCCGAAGCTGCACCCGGGCCAGCCAGTCGAGGTGGCAAGGCCATGAACGCAACCGTTGCTCCCCAGGACGGCGTGCCTGGCGATGCCAGCGCCCCGGTCATCGACGTGCATGACATCAACAAGCACTACGGCGACAAGCACGTCGTCAACAACCTGACGATGCAAGTCGCGCGCGGCGAGATCTTCGGCTTCCTCGGCCCCAACGGCAGCGGCAAGACCACCTCCATCCGCATGATGTGCGGGCTGCTCACGCCGGACTCCGGCACCGGCACCTGCCTGGGCTATGACATCCTGCGCGAGACCGCCGAGATCAAGCGGCGCGTGGGCTATATGACGCAGAAGTTCTCCTATTGGGACGATCTGTCCATCCGCGAGAACCTGGATTTCGTGGCGCGCGTGTACGGCATGCCGAGGCGCCGCGAGGTGGTGGACCGGGCGCTTGAGGACCTGGGCCTCGCCAGCCGCGCGCAGCAACTGGCCGGCGCGCTCTCGGGCGGCTGGAAGCAGCGCCTGGCGCTGGCCGCCTGCCTGCTGCACGAGCCGGAGCTGCTGCTGCTCGACGAGCCCACCGCCGGGGTCGACCCGAAGGCGCGCCGCGATTTCTGGGAGCAACTGCACCAGCTCGCCGCGCGCGGCGTCTCGGTGCTGGTCAGCACGCACTACATGGATGAAGCCGAGCGTTGCCACAAGCTCGCCTATATCGCCTACGGCAAGCTGCTGGCGCAGGGCACCGCGAGCGAAGTGGTGGCCAGCCAGCAGCTCGTCACTTGGAGCGTGCAGGGCGAGCAGCTCTTCGCGCTGTCGGATCAGCTAAGGGGCGCACCGGGCGTGGAGCAGACCGTGGTGTTCGGCAGCGCGCTGCACGTCACCGGGCACGATGCGCCCGCACTGGAAGCCACGTTGCGCCGCATCGCCGGCCCGCAGCACCGGATCGAGCCGATCGAGACCAGCCTGGAGGACGTCTTCATCCACATGATGAGCGGCGCTGAGGACAATATGCGCGCCGGCAAGCAAAGACAGAAGCAGGACGGCAAGGAGGCCCGAGCATGACGCGCGACGCCGGCGCACCTGCCAAGGCCACCAACGGCGCGCGTTTCCCGCTCTCCCTGCAGCGCTGGTGGAGCATCGTGCTCAAGGAGTTCCTGCAACTGCGCCGGGACCGCGTCACCTTCGGCATGATCGTTGGCCTGCCCATCGTGCAGCTGATGCTGTTCGGCTTCGCCATCAACACCGATCCGCGCCACCTCACCACCGCGGTCATCGCCGCGGACCAGAGCGAGTTCACCCGCTCCTTCGTGGCCGGCATGCAGGCGACCACCTACTTCAACGTGATCGGCACCCTGCCCGACGAAGCCGCCGGGCGCGAAGCGCTGATGAAGGGCGAGGTGCAGTTCGTGCTCACCATCCCGCCCGACTTCACCAGCCGGCTGCTGCGCGGCGAGCGCCCCGCGCTGCTGGTCGAGGCCGATGCCACCGACCCGTCCGCCACCGGCTCGGCCATCGCCGCGCTGGCGCAGCTGCCAGTCTCGGTCGCGGACAAGGACCTGCAGGGCGCGCTGGCGCACCTGGCGGGCGGCAAGCCGCCGTTCGACGTGCAGGTGCAGCGCCTCTACAATCCAGAGGGGCTCACGCAGTACAACATCGTTCCCGGGCTGATGGGCGTGATCCTGACCATGACGATGGTCATGATGACGGGCCTGGCGATGACGCGCGAACGCGAGCGCGGCACCATGGAAAACCTGCTTGCCACGCCGGTCAGGCCGCTGGAGGTGATCAGCGGCAAGATCGTCCCCTACATCTTCATCGGCCTGATCCAGTCCACCATCATCCTGCTGGCCGCGCGCTGGGTCTTCGACGTGCCCTTCGTCGGCTCGGTGGTGGCGGTCTACCTGGCGGCGCTGCTGTTTATCGCCGCCAACCTGACGGTGGGCATCACGCTGTCGTCGCTTGCGCAAAACCAGTTGCAGGCGGTGCAGCTGACGTTCTTCTACTTCCTGCCGAACCTGCTGCTGTCGGGCTTCATGTTCCCGTTCCAGGGCATGCCCCGCTGGGCGCAGGCGATCGGCAACGTGCTGCCGATGACCTACTTCAACCGCCTGATCCGCGGCATCCTGCTCAAGGGCAACAGCTGGGCTGAGCTTTGGCCAAACGTGTGGCCGATGGCGCTCTTCACGGTAATCGTCATGACCATCGCAGTGCGCTTTTATCGCCGCACGCTGGATTGAGGGAGCCTGTCATGCAAGCCTCGCCATACGGCAAGCCCACATCCCACACGGTCCTCGCCGCACTGGCGGCAGCCATGCTTTCGGCCTGCGCAGTGGGCCCGGACTTCGCCGAGCCGGCCACGCCCGCCGCGCCGTCCTATACCGCCGGCACGCAGCCCACCCGTACCAGCGCCGCCGACGTGCCGCACGGCCAGGCGCAAACGCTGGAGAGCGGCGCCGACGTGCCGGCGCAATGGTGGGCGCTGTTCCGCAGCCCGGCGCTGGACCGCACCATCCGCGCGGCGCTGGATGCAAGCCCAACGCTGGCGCAGGCACAGGCCCGCATCGAACAGGCGCGCCAGGAGCTGGTGGCCACCACCGGCGCGCGCCTGCTGCCGCGCGTGGACGCCAAGCTGAACACCACGCGCCAGCAGGTCGACTTCAACTCGCTCGGCATCACCGCCTTCCCCAGCCCCGGGCCGTTCACGCTGTACGGCGCCAGCGTGGAAATCTCCTACACGCTCGACCTGTTCGGCGGCCAGCGCCGCGAGCTGGAAGGCCTGCGCGCAGCGGTGGACTACCAACGCTTCGAGCTGGAGGCCGCGCGCCTGACGCTGGCTGGCAACGTGGCCACGGCCGCCATCCGCGAGGCCGGCTTGCGCGCGCAGATGGCCGACACCGAGGCCATCGTGGCGGCGCAGCAGCGCCAGCTCGCCATCACCGAGCAGCGCTTGCGCGCCGGCGGCGTGGCGCAGGTGGACGCACAGCGCCAGCGCAATGAACTGGCGCAGAGCCAGGCCTTGCTGCCGGGCCTGGCTCAGCAGCTTGCGGCCACGCGGCATCAGCTTGCCGTGTACCTGGGACAGGCGCCCGCCAGCGCCGAGCTGCCCGAATTCCGGCTGGAAGATCTCACGCTGCCCACCACGCTTCCAGTGAGCCTGCCCTCCGCCATGGCGCGGCGGCGCCCGGATATCCGCGCGGCCGAAGCGCTCCTGCACCAGGCATCGGCCAATATCGGCGTCGCCACCGCGCAGCTCTACCCGCAGCTCACGCTGTCCGGCAGCGCCGGCACGCAGGCGCT
The DNA here is from genome assembly GCF_054589115.1 of Cupriavidus sp. 8B. Taxonomy (NCBI): domain Bacteria; kingdom Pseudomonadati; phylum Pseudomonadota; class Betaproteobacteria; order Burkholderiales; family Burkholderiaceae; genus Cupriavidus; species Cupriavidus sp. 8B. The sequence goes on from NZ_BAAILO010000205.1 coordinate 13,523, forward strand.
GTCCGCGCGCAATTTGTTTGACAGCCTCAACGTGTGGTCGCTGGCCGCGGGGCTGGTGCAGCCGGTGTTCCGCGGCGGCGAACTGGTGGCGCGCAAGCGTGCCGCCGAGGCTGCCTACGAGCAATCGCTGGCGGCGTACCAGCAAGCGGTGCTGCAGGGCCTGCGCGAAGTCGCGGATTCGCTGCGGGCGCTGGAAGCCGATGCCGGCACCTTGCAGGCGCGCGCCGACAGCGCGAAGCAGGCGGCCGCCACGCTGTCCGTCGTGTCCGGCCAGTATCGCCTCGGCGGCGTCAGCCAGCTTGCGGTGCTCGATGCCGAGCGGCAGTACCGGCAAGCTGCTCTCGCGCTGTCGCAGGCGACCGCGAGCCGCTTTACCGATTCCGCGGCGCTGCTGCAGGCGCTGGGGGGTGGATGGTGGCAGGGGGACGCAGCAGCCCGCTGACGCGGGGGTCTCGTCTGTGGGCGGGGTTTTGAGGCTTCTAGCTGCTGGCGCGGCTGTACGGTGTTGCCGTTTTAGAACGTGTGAGATGTCACTTTTCTTTACTCGTAAAGAGAAGTAACCAAGAGAAAGCGATCCTTGCAGGAGGCTGGCGTGGCGTCATTGGGAACCCCAATGGTATCGTCGTACGGCCCCGGGTGCTAACTGACTCGTGCCGTTACCAGTTTAGATCATCACGACGCTGCCAATGCCCAGGGTTTCGTGGTGGCCCCCACCGGTAGCCACCACCACGAATTTCAGGCCGTCTGTCGCTCGCGAAGTGGCCGGCCACGAAGTTGCAGGTGTCCCGTTTTCGTCGTGGGCGCGGTGGCACTGCCGGAATAGTTCTGAGGGATTCACCACCGCGCCCACCCCACCACGAAACTATCACGGCGTGATATATCGTGATGCTTCGAGCCGGTACCGGCAGATGGGCGAATGGGAAGGGATGCTGCTACCGAGCAGCCTCACCACGAAACCAGCGTGCTGCTCTGGATCGTGGCCATTCAAACCGGTAACGGCACGAGTGAATTAAAACCCGGGGCCTGACGACGAAACCACCGGGCTACGCAACCCCGACAAGCCAGCCTCCTGCAAGGATCGCTTTCTCTTGGTTACTTCTCTTTACGAGTAAAGAAAAGTGACATCTCACACGTTCTAAATCGGCCAACCCCGTACAGCCGCGCCAGCAGCTAGAAGCAATAAAACCCCACCCAACAAGAGACACCCCCCAATGGTTTCGTCGTACGGCCCCGGGTGCCAACTGACTCGTGCCGTTACCAGTTTAGACCACCACGACGCTGCCAATGCCCGGGGATTCGTGGTGGCCCCCACCGGTAGCCACCACCACTTGTTTCATGCCGTCTGTCGCTCGCGGCGCGGGCGGCCACGAAGTTGCAAGCGTCCCGTTTCCGTCGTGGGCGCGGTGGCACCGCCGGAATTGCTTTGAGGGATTCACCACCGCGCCCACCCCACCACGCAACCATCACGGCGTGATATATCGTGATGCTTCGAGCCGGTACCGGCAGATGGGCGAATGGGCAGGGATGCTACTACCGGGGGCCTCACCACGAAACCAACGTCGCAAGCAGTATCGTGGTCGCCTAAACTGGTAACGGCACGAGTCCAGAGCCCGGGGCCTGACGACGAAACCATTGGGCTACGCAACCCCGTCAAGCCAGCCTCCTGCAAGGATCGCTTTCTTTTGGTTACTTATATGAACGCGCCCCGGTTTGCCAGGTAAATCATCTCATGATGCTCGGCGAGGAT
>NZ_BAAILO010000206.1:0-1908 GCF_054589115.1 Cupriavidus sp. 8B
GGCCGGCTCGCCGCCGCAGCCGGGCAGCCTGGCGCACGCGCTGCAGGCCATCGACGCGGCCGGCGTGACCGGCAAGACCTTGCGCAAGTTCTTCGATGAAGCGCTGATCGTCCCGGTGCTCACCGCCCACCCGACCGAAGTCCAGCGCAAGAGCATTCTCGACGCCGAGCGCGAGATCGCCCGCCTGCTGGCCGAGCGCGACCTGCCGATGACGGCGCGCGAGCGCGATCACAACACCGCGCTGCTGCGTGCCCGTGTCACCACGCTGTGGCAGACCCGCATGCTGCGCAACACGCGGCTGATGGTGGTCGACGAGATCGAGAACGCGCTGTCCTATTACCGTACCTGCTTCCTGCGCGGCATCCCGCTGCTGATGAGCGAGCTGGAGGAAGACATCGCCGCGGTGTTCCCCACCACCCGCAAGAGCAAGTCCGCGCCGGCCGCGCAGACCCAGCTCGCGCCCTTCTTCCAGATGGGCTCGTGGATCGGCGGCGACCGCGACGGCAATCCCAACGTCACCGCCGACACGCTGGAACAGGCCGCGAGCAAGCAGTCGTCGCTGATCCTGGAGTGGTACCTGGACGAGGTGCACGCGCTCGGCGCCGAGCTCTCGATGTCGAGCCTGATGGTGGAAGCCAGCCCGGAACTGCTGGCGCTGGCCGAAGCCTCACCCGACCATTCCGAGCACCGCGCCGACGAGCCCTACCGCCGCGCCCTGATCGGCATCTACGCGCGCCTGGCGGCAACCTGCCTGGCCGTGACCGGCCAAGCCGCGCCGCGCCACCCGGTGGCCAGCGCCGCGCCGTACGCCGATGCGCAATCCTTCGGCGCCGACGTGCAGGTGGTCATCGACTCGCTGCGCGCCCACCACGGCGAGGCGCTCGCGCGCACCCGCATCGACGCGCTGGCCAAGGCCATCGCCGTGTTCGGCTTCCACCTGGCCTCGATCGACATGCGCCAGGTCTCCGACGTGCACGAAGCGGTGATCGCCGAGCTCTTTGCCGCCGCCGGCGTGGAGGCCAACTACGCGGCCCTGCCGGAAGCCCGCAAGCTGGAACTGCTGCTGGCCGAGCTGCGCCAGCCGCGCCTGCTGACCCTGCCGTGGCATATCTACTCCGAGCAAACCCGCAGCGAACTGGCCATCCTGAACATGGCGCGCGAGCTGCGCGCCCGCTATGGCTCGCGCGTGGCCCGCAATTACATCATCTCGCACACCGAGACGCTCTCCGACCTGGTCGAGGTGATGCTGCTGCAAAAGGAGGCCGGCATGCTGCGCGGCACGCTGGGCAGCAAGTCGGACCCGGCGCGCCCGGAACTGATGGTGATCCCGCTGTTCGAGACCATCGAGGATCTGCGCAACGCCGCCGGCATCATGCAATCGCTGCTGGAGCTGCCGGGCTTTGCCTCGGTGATCGCCCACCACGGCGGCGAGCAGGAAGTGATGCTGGGCTACTCCGACTCCAACAAGGACGGCGGCTTCCTTACCTCCAACTGGGAGCTGTACAAGGCTGAACTGGCGCTGGTGCAGGTGTTCGAGGCGCGCCGCGTGAAGCTGCGCCTGTTCCACGGCCGCGGCGGCACGGTTGGCCGCGGCGGCGGCCCGACCTACCAGGCCATCCTGTCGCAGCCGCCGGGCACGGTCAACGGCCAGATCCGCCTGACCGAGCAGGGCGAAATCATCAACAGCAAGTTCGCCAACGCCGAGATCGGCCGGCGCAACCTGGAAACGGTGATTGCCGCCACGCTGGAAGCCTCGCTGCTGCCGACGCAGAACGCGCCGAAGGACCTGGAGACGTTCGAGGGCGTGATGCAGCAGCTCTCGGATCGCGCGTTCACCTCGTATCGTCACCTGGTGTACGACACGCCTGGCTTCAAGGATTACTTCTTCGCCACCACGCCGATCACCGA
>NZ_BAAILO010000207.1:0-658 GCF_054589115.1 Cupriavidus sp. 8B
CACGCGGAGTGCTCGATGACTGAGACGAAAAACACGGACTCGGCGTTGGCGGATCCGGAGATGCAGCACATCCTGGAAGATCTGCTGGCCCACGACGAGAACATTACCGCGCGCGCCGTCGCGCGCCGACATCCGCGCCTTCATGCGGCTTCGTCCATCACGCGTAGCCCTGCACGTAGCCAGTTGCTCGCGCAATACCAACAACGGCAAGCCGAGTTCCGTCGCTGGCAACGCCGCTTGCCGCACCAGGCCTCTGCCCTAACCGCCGCGACTCTGGCAGAAAAGGACGTGCGGATTGCCGCGCTCGAGCGGCAAGTTGCCTTGTTGACTGCCTCGCATCTGGCCATGCTCCGCGTCGTCGGCGAACTCGGCGGCTTCAGCAAGTGGGCCGCCTTCTACGAGCACTATGCCGATGCCCGCGCCCAGCTCGACGCGTTGGGCGCCGTGCCCGTCGCGACGATCACGCCGCTCTCAACCACTCCCCCAAAGGGCAAGCCACCGAAAGCGTAGGCATCTCGCCACACCTCGAAACAGTGTTGCGTGGATCCTGGCGCGCCTACGCAACGAAGTGATGTGCAAGCGTTGCGCAACAGACGCCAACGCTTCCCTGTGGATAACTCCGCTGGAATCCCGCTATATACAATATTGGGCAGTAAAC
>NZ_BAAILO010000208.1:0-1629 GCF_054589115.1 Cupriavidus sp. 8B
GTCTCGAACGACCCTTCAAGGAGCTCAAGGCTCCAGGGAATCCTCATCTTCAGGCGAGTTTCCCGCTTAGATGCTTTCAGCGGTTATCTCTTCCGTACATAGCTACCCTGCGATGCCTCTGGCGAGACAACAGGTACACCAGCGGTACGTCCACTCCGGTCCTCTCGTACTAGGAGCAGCCCCCGTCAAGATTCCAACGCCCACGGCAGATAGGGACCAAACTGTCTCACGACGTTTTAAACCCAGCTCACGTACCTCTTTAAATGGCGAACAGCCATACCCTTGGGACCGGCTACAGCCCCAGGATGAGATGAGCCGACATCGAGGTGCCAAACACCGCCGTCGATATGAACTCTTGGGCGGTATCAGCCTGTTATCCCCAGAGTACCTTTTATCCGTTGAGCGATGGCCCTTCCATTCAGAACCACCGGATCACTATGTCCTGCTTTCGCACCTGCTCGACTTGTCGGTCTCGCAGTTAAGCACGCTTTTGCCATTGCACTTTAGGTACGATGTCCGACCGTACCAAGCGTACCTTCGAACTCCTCCGTTACACTTTGGGAGGAGACCGCCCCAGTCAAACTGCCTACCATGCACTGTCCCCGATCCGGATTCACGGACCAAGGTTAGAACCTCAAACAAACCAGGGTGGTATTTCAAGGACGGCTCCACGCAGACTAGCGTCCACGCTTCAAAGCCTCCCACCTATCCTACACAGATCGGTTCAAAGTCCAATGCAAAGCTACAGTAAAGGTTCATGGGGTCTTTCCGTCTAGCCGCGGGGAGATTGCATCATCACAAACACTTCAACTTCGCTGAGTCTCGGGAGGAGACAGTGTGGCCATCGTTACGCCATTCGTGCAGGTCGGAACTTACCCGACAAGGAATTTCGCTACCTTAGGACCGTTATAGTTACGGCCGCCGTTTACCGGGACTTCAATCAAGAGCTTGCACCCCATCATTTAATCTTCCGGCACCGGGCAGGCGTCACACCCTATACGTCCACTTTCGTGTTTGCAGAGTGCTGTGTTTTTATTAAACAGTCGCAGCCACCATTTTATTGCAACCCCTTCACCCTCCTGGCGCAGGCCAGTCAAGCTACAAGGGCGTACCTTATCCCGAAGTTACGGTACCAATTTGCCGAGTTCCTTCTCCCGAGTTCTCTCAAGCGCCTTAGAATACTCATCTCGCCCACCTGTGTCGGTTTGCGGTACGGTCTCGTATGACTGAAGCTTAGAGGCTTTTCTTGGAACCACTTCCAATTGCTTCGCAGCACTAGGCCGCTCGCCCCACATCCTTGAATTCCGCGCCCGGATTTGCCTAAGCGCCTTCTCCAATGCAGGGACCGGGACTTCCAACACCCGGACAACCTTCCGCGATCCGTCCCCCCATCGCATCATACGACGGTGCAGGAATATTAACCTGCTTCCCATCAGCTACGCATCTCTGCCTCGCCTTAGGGGCCGACTCACCCTACGCCGATGAACGTTGCGTAGGAAACCTTGGGCTTACGGCGAGGGGGCTTTTCACCCCCTTTATCGCTACTCATGTCAGCATTCGCACTTCTGATACCTCCAGCATCCTTTACAAGACACCTTCACAGGCTTACAGAACGCTCTCCTACCATGC
>NZ_BAAILO010000209.1:0-229 GCF_054589115.1 Cupriavidus sp. 8B
CTTGTTGCCCGCGCCCTTGATGAAGTCACCCTCCCAGTGGCCCGGCATGACGCGGTCCTCGACCTCGGGCGGGCGCACATGGATGCTGACCATCTCCGGAATCTGCCCGCGTCGATCAACCCCGCGCTTGCGTGGCATGCGTGTGCTGCGGCCATGGCGCAGGCAGGCGATGAGCTGGCGGCGCAACTCGCCCCTGGGCTGCGCGTAAATGGCCGTGTAGATCGTTTCG
>NZ_BAAILO010000210.1:0-14496 GCF_054589115.1 Cupriavidus sp. 8B
CGAGCCGTCAAGGTTTGAATCTCCCGTTATGCGGCGAGGAGTCTTTCGCCGCATCCGGGTCGCCTTCTTTGCCTACTTTCTTGGCGAGACAAGAAAATAGGTCGCCTCCCCGCAGGGGAGGTGAAACTGCCTTTGACTTTGAGCTTTTGAGCTTTTGACGTTAAGCAGTTGCTTTTGCAGTTAGGCAGTTGAATTTGCAGTGACGCAGCAACATGAATCGGCTCTGACCTCCCAGCCGATCCAGTCATGGTTGGCGCACAGCGGCATGCCGACGGCAACCAAGCCACTCCACTCACAACGCCTCCAGATCCCTCCCCCGCAACCCCACCAGCAGCGCCTGCCCATCCGGCCCCACGCGGAACTCGCCATAGCGTGCCTTCTCGAACCGCGCCGCCTGCCCTTCCTGGAAGAAGTACGCATCGGTGGACACCTGTGCTTGCACGCCGCCCCAGCGCGACGGCACGGTCTGGAAGCGCAGCAGTTGCTCACCCTCAGCCAGGGCCTCGCCCGTGTGCAGGCGCACCAGCGTGGCTTCGCCGCGTGCATCGCGGCGGATCACGGCGACTTGCTCGCGCGCGGGCTCGATGCCTTGCTGGCGGAGCGCCTCGCGGATGGCATCGGCGATGGCGAAGTTAAGGGCCATGTAGTCGCCTTGCATGAGCGAGCGCGGATCGACTGGCGCCAGGCGCAGGTAGACGATGTCGCCGTGCGCCAGCAGCCGTTCCTTGCCGGTGATGGCTAAGGCGGCGAGCCCGAGCGTGAGCACCCATGCCAACAGTATCCAGCGTTTCATGCTTGTCTCCTTGCACCGTCGCGATGCAGCGCCCTGCGCAGCAGCAGCACGGCGATGCCGGCGCCGGCGAGCGTGACGGACTTGATCAGCAGCGTCCAGTGCAGTGCGCTGTAGTACCAGACGAAGCCGCTGCCGAGCGCGGCGACGGCCAGGCCCAGCCACGGCAGCGAGCCGCGGCGCAATGCCAGGCCAAGCGCGAGGGCGGCGGCGACTACCGCCGGCGCGCCGGCAAGCAGGATGCTGAAGAGCACGGCGCCGGCCAACGCCATGCCCCGCACCATCGGGCTCAACCGCAGCCGGCCTGCTTCGGCAAGGACAAAGGCCGCGAGCACCGCGCCGAACAAGGCGCCGGCCAGCCAGTAGTTGCCGGCCTGGCGTCCGGTGTCGGCGTCAAACCACAGTGCGCCGGGCTGGCTGAGCCCGGTCACCACCAGTGCGGCGCCAAGCGCGAACAGCAGCGTGGCGTCGGCGGCGGGCTCGATCCAGTTGTGCAGCCCGGCGGCGCAGAGCCGCCCCTCCGCCAGCACGAAGCCGGTGAGCAGCGTCATGGCGAGTGGCGCGAGCCAGCCCAGCGAGAAGCTCATGGCTTGCCAGCCGTGGCGCAAGCCGGGCGTCATGGCCAGGTGGAGCGCTAGCGCCACCGCCGTCCATACGCCCAGCGCGGCCAGGAAGCGATGCAGCCGGTTGCTGACCAGCACGTAGAGCACGGCCTCCAGCAGCGCCAGCGCGCCCCAGAAGGCGGCCGATTCGAGCAGGCGGGCGCCGCCGTAGGCCTGGCTCGCGCCGTACACGAGCAGGCCCTGGCCGCTGAGGCTGACGGCCAGCGCGAATTGCTCGAGCGCGGTGGCAGCCGCGCGGCGCCGGTACAGCGCCGCGGCCAGCGCGATCATGGCGGCGCCGCAGGACGCCATTGCCGTGGCGTTGTCGCGCGCGGCCACAAACACCGAGCCGAGCAGGAAGACGAGGAAGAACACCGCGCCGAGCCAGCCCGCCAGGCCCATCAGCAGCCTGACAGCCCAGGGCGTGCGCGCTTGCGCGGCCTGCGGCTGCCCTTGCACCAGGCCGCGCGCGGCCAGGTCCTGCCACAGCGCTTTTACTGCGAGACGATCGCTGGTCATGCCGGCTCTCCATTGGGCGCGCCGCTCGGGGCCTGCCCATGGTGTCGATAGGCGCGCAACAGCCAGGCCGCGGCCGCGGCGGACAGGCCGATGGTCAGCAGCCCGAGGATCAGGAAGGCGCCGAACCCGGCCCCGTTACCCTCCAGCAGCAGCCGGGCCATGCCGGTCACCAGCAGCACGATGACGGAGAAGCTGGCCAGGCTGAGCGCCACCACATCGAATGCCCGCAGCCGGAACCAGGCCAGCAGCGCGCCAAGCGTAAGCATGGCCACGCCGAACATGGCGGCGTCGAAGCGGTTGTGGACGATGCTGGCGAGGCCGAGCCAGCCCGCGTAGGCGCACGCCAGCGCGGCAAGGATGCGCGCGCCGGCCAGCCCGCGAAAGCCGTAGCCCGGCGCCAGTGCGCACAGCGCGAACCACAGCGCCAGCTGCGCCAGCGTGGCCGCCACCAGCGACAGCGTGGTGGCCCGCTCGCCGGCTGCGCCGAACAGCAGGTCGAACATGGCGCCCATGCCAAGACGCACGCTGAAATACCGCAGCAGCGCCACATTGGCCAGCACGATCACCAGCCACCAGTGCGGGGCCGCGCGTGCCGCCAGCGCCCACGGGATCGCCAGCAGTGCCCACAAGGCAAACAGCTGCCAGGCGTCGGCGCCGGTCTGGTACACCTGCCCGATCACGGCCAGCAGCACGCCGGCCACCACCTGGGCGCCGCAGAGCGCCGCCAGCCCCGCCAGGTCGGCAGGCGGGCGCAGCCAGGCGAATCCCGCCAACAGGGTGAGCGCGCCGGCCAGCAGGCCGAACTTGGCGAACTTGTGCAGCTCCTGCCAGTTGAAGGCGAAGAACACGATCACGCCGGCGCACAGCAGCGCCGCGCCCAGCATCAGCAACGTGCGGTCGAGCCAGGCCCGCCACTGGGCCGCGTCGGGCTCGGTACCCGGCCAGGCGGCGACGACGCCTTCGGCGCCAAGCGCGCCCTGCTCTCGCCAGTCCGCCAGCGCCTGGCGCATCGCCCGCCGGTCTTGTAAGCCCTGCATCGAGGTTGGCCGCATGGGTGTCCTATGTGATGGATACGCCAGTGCACTGTAGCAAAGGCGCCGCCCTCTGCGCAGCTTTCCTTGCGCGAGGACAGCGGGGGGTGCCGCCCTTCGCGGCGAGGCTTTGCGGCCGTGCCCCCTGCCCGGTATGCTGTGCGTTTTTCCCCATCCAGCCGCGCCCCGCCATGACCCTAGGTATCCTCGCCGCCATCCACGATGAAGTCGACGGCCTGATCGCCGCCATGCGCCACGACGACGCGCGCGCCACCGTGCAGCGCATCGGCATGCGCGACTATCACGTCGGCCACCTCCATGGCCAGCGCTGCGTGCTGGTGCTCGCGCGCATGGGCAAGGTGGCGGCGGCGGCCACCACGGTGACGCTGGTGCGCGAGTTCGGTGTGGATGAGATCGTCTTCACCGGCCTGGCCGGCGGCATCGGTGCCGAGACCCGGGTCGGGGATGTGGTGGTGGCGGACCGCACGCTGCAGCACGACCTGGACGCGCGGCCGTTTTTTGGCCGGCATGAGGTGCCGCTGCTGGAGCGCGCGGAATTCCCCACCGATCCGGGCTTGACCGCCGCGCTGCGCGAGGCCGTGGCGGGCTACCTGCGGGATGACCTGCCGGCTTCGGTGCCGGCCGACGTGCTGGCCCGCTTCGGGGTCAGCGCGCCCAGGCTGCATGTGGGGATGATCGCCAGCGGCGACCAGTTCATCGGCTCGCCCGCCGCCGCGGCCGAGTTGCGCGAGCGCTTGCCCGGCGTGCTGGCAGTGGAAATGGAAGGCGCCGCGGTGGCGCAGGTTTGCCATGAATATGGCGTGCGGCATGCGGTGATGCGCACGGTATCCGATCGGGCCGACGATACCGCGCACGTGGATTTTGCGGCGTTCCTGACGGACGTGGCCAGCCATTATTCCAGCGGGGTTTTGCAACGGTTTTTGGAGCAGCGCGGTTAATTCGGCATTCGAGCTCCGCGGGTATTAATTCAATCTCACCGTCCCCTGGCCACGCCCCCGACTCCGACCAGCACAGCCGCGCCCAGGATGGCCGCGAACCAACCCGCCATCTGCCCGTCGGCAAACCAGTGCAGCCCCCGGCCGCCGTAAAACGCGGCCAGCGCGCCCAGTGCACCGAACACCACCGCCGCAAGCAGGCTGACCCGGCCCACAGGGTGCAGCCACCGGGCCGCCAGCCCAACCAGCACCCCTACCACCAGCGTACCCAACATCACTTTCTCCTGATTATCTGAATCTGGCGCGCTGTCTGGGTAGGCTCGCCAGGCGCCGCGCGTGGCCGTAACAATACGGTAAACCCGACCGTGCCCCGGCAAGATCCGCGCCGGGCGGTATAATGTAGCCCGGTTCGGCGGCGCTTTGCGCCGGAATCCGCGCTTGAATTCATGCCCGGATTGCACCTGACTCCCGCGCTGCAGCCTGCAAAGCCGCTGCCCGGAGCCCGGCCAGAGAGACATGCTCCCCACCATGCAACTGCTCGCGATCGGTATCAATCACACCACGGCGCCCGTCTCGCTGCGCGAGCGAGTGGCGTTTCCGCTTGAGCAGATCAAACCCGCCCTGGGGGCCTTGCGCACCCACCTGGCCGGCAAAAACGGCACCGAAGCCGCCATCCTTTCCACTTGCAACCGCACCGAGATCTACTGCGCCACCGATGTGCTGGTATCGGGCTCGGAAGGCTTCGAGCACACGCTGCGCTGGCTGGCGCAGCACCATAACGTGCCGGCCGGCGAGCTCGCTCCCCACCTGTACGCGTTGCCGCAGTCCGAAGCCGTGCGCCATGCGTTCCGCGTGGCCAGCGGGCTGGATTCGATGGTGCTGGGCGAGACCCAGATCCTGGGCCAGTTGAAGGATGCGGTGCGCACCGCCGGTGAAGCCGGCGCGCTTGGCACCTACCTGAACCAGTTGTTCCAGCGCACGTTCGCGGTGGCCAAGGAGGTCCGCGGCCAGACCGAGATCGGCGCGCATTCGGTGTCCATGGCCGCCGCCGCGGTGCGCCTGGCCCAGCGGATTTTTGAAAGCGTCTCGACCCAGCGCGTGCTGTTTATCGGCGCGGGCGAGATGATCGAGCTGTGCGCCACGCACTTTGCAGCCCAAACGCCGCGCCAGATCGTGGTGGCCAACCGCACGGTCGAGCGCGGCGAACGCTTGGCCGAGCAACTGGCCGGCCAGGGCCTGACGACCGAGGCCATCCGCCTGTCGGACCTGGGCGCGCGCCTGCATGAGTTCGACATTGTGGTGTCGTGCACCGCCAGCTCCCTGCCCATCATCGGGCTGGGCGCGGTGGAGCGCGCCGTCAAGCTGCGCCGCCACCGCCCCATCATGATGGTGGACCTGGCCGTACCGCGCGACGTGGAGCCCGAAGTCGCACGCCTGGATGACGTCTTCCTGTACACCGTGGATGACCTCGGCGCCATCGTGCGCGAGGGCAATGCCATGCGCCAGGCCGCCGTGGCCCAGGCGGAAGCCATTATCGAGAGCCGCGTGCAGAATTTCATGCACTGGCTGGAAACCCGCAGCGTGGTGCCGGTCATCCGCGACCTGCAGGCGCAAGGCGAGGCCATGCGCCAGGCCGAGCTGGAACGCGCGCGCCGCATGCTGGCGCGCGGCGACGACCCGGAAGCCGTGCTTGAAGCCCTCTCCGGCGCGCTCACCCGCAAATTCCTGCACGGCCCGACCCACGCCCTGAACCACACCCAGGGCGACGACCGCGAGACCTTGCTGCGCCTGGTGCCGGGCCTGTTCCGCCACAGCAGCCACTCCGAGCGCTAGCCGCGCTCACCTCGGCCGTGCGTGTCCTGCGCACGGCCACCTTTGCGTTGCCTCCGGCCTTTGGCCCGCACGCATCCCCGGCAGCAAACATTCGCCTCCACCCGTTTCACCGCGCCCCTTCGGATCTCCATGAAAGCCAGCATGCTTGCCAAGCTCGACCAATTGTCCGAGCGACTCGACGAAGTCAACGCCCTGCTTGCGCGCGAAGATGCCACCGCCAAGATCGACCAGTACCGCAAGCTCACGCGTGAGCACGCCGAACTGACGCCGGTGGCCGAGCAATACGCGCAGTATTGCCAGGCGCAGGAAGACCTGTCCACCGCGCAGGCGCTGCTGGATGATCCCGAGATGAAGGAGTTCGCGGCCGATGAGATCACCGCGGCCCGCGAGCGGCTGGAAAGGCTGGAAGGCAGCCTGCAGAAACTGCTTCTGCCCAAGGATCCCAACGACGACCGCAACCTGCTGCTGGAAATCCGCGCGGGTGCCGGCGGCGAGGAAAGCGCGCTGTTTGCCGCCAACCTGCTGCGCATGTACACGCGCTTCGCCGAGCGCCAGCGCTGGCAGGTGGAGGTGATGAGCGAATCGGCGTCCGACCTGGGCGGCTATAAGGAGGTGATCATCCGGATTGCCGGCGATGCGGCCTTTTCCCGGCTGAAGTTCGAATCCGGCGGCCACCGCGTGCAGCGCGTGCCGGCCACCGAGGCGCAGGGGCGCATCCACACATCGGCCTGCACGGTGGCGGTCATGCCCGAGGCCGACGAGGTGACCGAGGTGGAAATCAATCCGGCCGACCTGCGCGTGGATACCTTCCGCGCATCCGGCGCCGGGGGCCAGCACGTGAACAAGACCGATTCGGCCGTGCGCCTTACCCACCTGCCCACCGGCATCGTGGTGGAGTGCCAGGACGACCGCAGCCAGCACCGCAACAAAGACAAGGCCATGAAGGTCCTGGCGGCCCGGCTGATGGACGCGAAGCTGCGCGCGGCGCAGGCGAAAGAGGCCAGCACCCGGCGCAACCTGATCGGCACCGGCGACAGAAGTGATCGTATCCGCACCTATAATTTCCCGCAGGGGCGGGTGACGGATCACCGTATCAACCTGACGCTCTACAAGATCGACATGATCATGGACGGCGATCTCGACGAGCTCCTGTCCGCATTGTCCGCGGAACACCAGGCGGATCAACTGGCGGCGCTGGGCGAAGGGCATTAATCGCTCGGCAATAACAGATTATTGCGACGATATAGCAGTCATTAAGGCAAACTTTTGGATCGCGCTGCATAAATCGCGATTTCTGAACGAAAACCTTTGTATCTGTTGTAAATGCTTGCAACAGCACTGGCGCGCCATTTTTCGCTGTCTATAATCGATTTCGACTGAGCCGCCAGACAGAGGTCGGCGTGTCGCCACTCGAAAACGGACAAAAGGACGAAATCATGAAGAAATTGCTCGCGCTGTTGATGATCACCGCCGCCATGGCTGCCTGCAGCAAGAAGGAAGAAGCCCCCGCCACGCCGAGCGCTGACAGCGCCATGCAGAGCGCCGCCGAATCCGCCAAGGCCGCCGCCAGCGACGCCGCATCCGCCGCCAGCAATGCCGCCGATGCTGCCAAGGCCGCTGCCAGCAGCGCTGCCGCCGATGTCTCCGTTGCCGCCGAAAAGGCCAAGGTAGACGCCGGCAATGCCATGGAAAAGGCTAAGGAAGCCGCCAAGGACGCTGTCAACGCCAGCGCCGACAAGGCCAAGGACGCCGTCAACAAGTAATCTGCACGCCACGGCGGCAAGGGGCTGGCGCACCGCGACCAGGCACCACCGGCCAGGCAAGCGCGTTACACTGCAAACCCCGTCAGGGCACTCCCGACGGGGTTTTGTTTTTTTGCCTTCTCCATGCCCAGCACCACGTCCACCACGTCCACCGTCTCCTCCCCCAGCCCCAATGCCGCCGCACCGGTCCCACTGCCTGAGACGGCCACGGTACGCGATGCCCTGGCCCTGGCTGCGGCAGCCGGCTTGCCAGCGCTGGAGGCGCGCCTGCTGCTGAGCCATGTCACCGGGCTGACCCGCACACAGCTGATCACGCGCGACGACGAGACGCTTGCCCCGGCCCAGCGCGACAGCGTTGCCGCCTTGCTCGGGCGCCGCCTGGCCGGCGAGCCGGTGGCCTACTTGCTGGGTGAGCGGGAATTCTTCGGACGCGCCTTCCGCGTCACCCCGGATGTGCTGATTCCGCGCCCGGATACGGAAATCGCCGTGGAAGCGGCCTTGAAGCTGCTGGCGCCGCTGCCCGCCCCCCGGGTGCTCGACATGGGCACCGGCTCCGGCGCGCTGGCCGTCACGCTGGCCTGCGAGCGGCCCGACGCCGAGGTCTGGGCCACCGATATCTCGCCCGGCGCGCTGCAAGTGGCGCAAGACAACGCGCGCGCGCTTGGCGCCGGCAATGTGCGCTTTCTTGCCTCCGACTGGTATGCCGCGCTGCCCGATGGCCTGCGCTTCGACCTGATCGTGAGCAATCCGCCCTATATCGCCGCCGGCGATCCGCACCTGGGCCAGGGCGACCTGCGCTTCGAGCCGATCGATGCGCTGACCGATCACGGCGATGGCTTGTCGGACCTTGGGACAATCGTGGCCGGGGCCGCCGCGCGCCTGCATGCGGGCGGCTGGCTGCTGATGGAGCACGGCTATGACCAGGGCCAGGCTGCCCGCGACCTGCTGGCCGCCGCCGGCATGGCCGAGATCTTCACCGCGCGCGACCTCGCCGGCCATGAACGCTGCAGCGGGGCTCGCCTGCCAACGCAGGCCGGGGCGGCCGCCTGAAGCAAGCGGCCGATTCCGGTAAAATCAATTACTTGATTGCATCAAGGCGCGCGCATCACGCGCGCCCTCCGATTTCCCGATAGCGGCGCCGGCCTTTACCGGCACCGCGAGCAACTGAAAAGAGACATCATGAGTGACGCGCAGCAAAAGATCGACCAGATCGTCAAGGGCAGCCCGGTGGTCCTGTTCATGAAGGGGACCGCCCAGTTCCCGATGTGCGGCTTCTCCGGCCGTGCCATCCAGATCCTGAAGGCCTGCGGCGTCGACGCACCGACCACGGTCAATGTGCTGGAAGACGATGGCATCCGCCAGGGCATCAAGACCTACGCCAACTGGCCGACCATTCCGCAACTCTATGTGAACGGCGAGTTCATCGGCGGCTCGGACATCATGATGGAGATGTACCAGAACGGCGAACTGCAATCGCTACTCAAGGCCTGAGCGCGACATGACCGCAGCGGGTGCAGCGGGTGATGGCAAGCCGCGGCGCATCGTCGTCGCGATCACCGGCGCCACCGGCGCGGTCTATGGGGTCCGCCTGGTACAGATACTAGGGGCCGCGCCCGGCGTGGAGGCCCATCTGCTGATCTCGGCGGCGGGCGTGATGAACCTGCAGCACGAACTCGACATCAGCAAGGCCGAGGTGGAAGCCTTTGCCCACGTGGTCCACAACGTGCGCGATATCGGCGCCACCATTGCCAGCGGCTCCTTTGCCGCCCACGCGATGGTGGTGGCGCCCTGCTCCATGCGCACGCTGGCCGCGGTGGCGCATGGCCTGTCCGACAACCTCATCACCCGCGCCGCGGACGTCACGCTCAAGGAGCGCCGCAAGCTGGTGCTGATGGTGCGCGAAACGCCGTTGAACCTCGCGCACCTGCGCAATATGATCGCCGTCACCGAGATGGGCGGCATCATCTTTCCCCCGGTCCCCGGCTTCTACCAGAAGCCGCAGAGCGTGGCGGAACTGGTCGACCATACCGTCGGCCGCGTGCTCGACCTGATCGACGTACCGCAAACACTGGCGCCAAGCTGGGCCGGGCTCAACGGCCAGGCCTGACCCACAGGTTTTACCTCGTTCTATCCCGTGCTACCGCTCTCGCTTCAGTGCCAGTAGCGATAGCGGCGGCCACCGTAGTACCCGCCGCGATAGCCGTAGTAGCCACCATAAAAACCAGGGGCTACCACTACCGGCGGCGCGGCGTAGACCGGCGCCGGCGCCACTGCGACCTCGCCGCCACCATAGCCATAGCCGGGATAAGCCGGGTAGACCGCGCAGCCGCCAAGCATGGCGGCGGCGCCAGCCACCACGAGTCCCATCATCCATGTTTTCATCTCATCGTCCTTGTGGCTTGTTTAGCCATAAGAACGTTATACGGAGCGGTTTGGTAATACAGGGTCAATCTGCTGTAACCCTTGTTACGAATCGCAACGTTTGGATGAACGTAAAGGCCTCAAACCTCAAACCGAACCCCCTGCGCCAACGGCAACGCATCCCCATAGTTCACGGTATTGGTAGCGCGCCGCATATACCCCTTCCAGGCATCCGAGCCCGACTCACGTCCGCCGCCAGTCGCCTTCTCACCACCAAACGCACCTCCAATCTCCGCCCCGCTGGTGCCGATATTCACATTGGCGATCCCGCAATCGCTGCCGCTTGCCGACATGAAGCGTTCCGCCTCCCGCAGCGACTCGGTGAAGATGCAGGACGACAAGCCATGCTCCGAAGCGTTGTTCAGCGCGATGGCTTCGTCCAGCGTGGTGTACGGCATCACATAGAGAATCGGCGCGAAGGTTTCGCTCAGCATCATCTCGTGCTGGCGATCGGTCAGCACCAGCGCGGGCCGCACATACTCGGCATTGGGGTACTTTTCGGCCAGGACGCGCTCGCCGCCGTGCACGGTGTTGCCGTGCTCGCGGCAGCGGAGCAGCGCGGCGGCCATGGCGGCCCCCGCGGCGCCATCGATCAGCGGGCCGACCAGCGTTGTCTCGGCCAGCGGATCGCCCACCGGCAGGCGGCCGAACACCTGGACCAAGCGCGTGGTCACGGCCTCCAGCACATCGACATGTACAAAGGCGCGGCGCAGCGACGTGCAGCGCTGCCCGGCCGTGCCCGCCGCCGAAAAGGTCATGGCGCGCACGGCGAGATCGAGATTGGCCGAGGGCGCGATGATCGCGGCATTGTTGCCGCCGAGTTCCAGGATGGCGCGCTTGAACCGCTCGGCGCAAGCGATGCCCACGGCGCGGCCCATGCGGGTAGAGCCAGTGGCGCTCACCAGCCGCACATCGGCGTGTTCCACCAGATGCTGGCCCAGCGCCGGCCCGCCCGAGAGCACGGTGGCGATGCCAACGTGCTGGGGCGCGGCGATCTCCAGCACGCCGTCAAGCAGGCTCTGCATGACCAGCGCGCTCAGCGGGGTCTTCTCCGACGGCTTCCAGATCACCCCGTTGCCGCACACCAGTGCCAGCGCCGCATTCCAGGCCCAGACCGCCACGGGGAAGTTGAAGGCCGAGATCACGCCGCACAGGCCATAGGGATGCCAGGTCTCGCGCATCGCATGCTGGGGCCGCTCGGACGCGATGGTGAGGCCATGCAACTGGCGCGACAGGCCGACCGCGAAGTCGCAGATGTCGATCATCTCCTGTACCTCGCCCAGCCCTTCCTGCAGGATCTTGCCGGCTTCGAGCGAGACCAGTTCGCCGAGATGCTTCTTGTGTTCGCGCAGCACTTCGCCAAAGCGCCGCACCACCTCGCCGCGCACCGGCGCGGGCACCAGCGCCCAGCTGGCTTGCGCCACGCGGGCGCGCTCGATGCGCGCGTCGGCCTCGGCGAGGCTGCAGGCGGGCAGGTGCCCGAACGCCTCGCCGTCGATGGGCGAGCGTACCGGCAAGGCGCCGGTGGGGCCTTCGCCGTCGCGCCACGGCGGCGTCAGCCCGATGGCCTGCCAGCAGGCCGCGAATTCCTTTGCTTTCATACCGTTGCCTCTTGAAGCGGATGACGGGTGTAGTGTCGGCCGAAACGGTTGGCCAGGAAAGTGTCCAGCGCCATCGCCTCTTGCGGCACGAAGCCGGCCTGCGGCAGTTCGCCGTTGGCCACCAGGTCCAGCGCGGTGCAGATGCCGGCCGCCGTGGTGAGCTGGATCGCATTGACGTGGCCGGCAGCCGTATCCGCGCCGCCGATGCGCACCGAGAACGACGCCTGCGTCAGCGGCCCGCGCCCACCTTTGCCGCCGCCGGCGGCATAGCCGGTGGCGTTGGCGAACACGATCACCACGTCCTGCTGCGTGGCGGGGATCGCGCTCTCGAAGATTTCCCGCATCCAGTCGCGGCGCTCGCGCAGGCGCAGGTCGTTGAGCAGCAGCTTCATCACCGCGCAGTGGCCCGGATAGCGGATCGACTTGTAGTCTACGTCGCGCGCCCGGCCCGCCAACGTCTCGGGCAAGGTGCCAAGCCCTCCTGAAGTATTAAAGGCCTCGTACTCGATGCCGTCCAGCGCGAAGCTCTCCAGCCCTTCCAGCGCCGGCACCTCCACGCGGCGCCCGTCGACGATGGCCTCGCACGGGTTGCAGTATTCGTTGATCAGCCCTTCCGTGCTCCAGGTCAGGTTGTACTTGAGCGCATTGCTCGGGTAGCGCGGCAGCGCGCCGACGCGCAACTTCAGGTCGAGCAGTTCGCCGCCGCCGCGCAGGAAGCGCTGGGCCAGGTCATTGCCGACCACGCCGATAAAGCCGGGGGCCAGCCCGCATTGCGGCATCAGCACGGAGCGCGCGCCATCGGCCAGGCGGCGAATGGCGTGGGTGGCGGTAACGTCTTCAGTCAGGTCGAAGTAATGCACGCCCAGGCTGGCCGCTACCGTGGCCACGCCGACCGCGGCGTGGAACGGCAGCGCGTTGAGCACGGCATCTGCGCCGCCGAGCAGCCAGGCGCAATCCTGGGTCTGGTCCGGGTCGCCGACACGCACGGCGATGCCTTCAGGCATGCCCTCGAGATGGGTGGGCTCGCGGTCGACCAGGGTCACGCGGTAGTCGCCGCTGTCATGCAGCATGACCGCGATGGTGCGGCCGATCTTGCCCGCGCCCAGCACGACCACGCGCATCGGCGTTTGCCGCGGCGTGCGCGTGGCGGTGGCGGCCGGAGTGACGGTACCTGGGTTGCCGGGCTGGGTGGTGAGTGCCGCGCCTTGGGTGTTCTGTCCAGTTTGGTCCAGATGGCCGGTTGGAATTTTGTAGGTCATGATGTCCCTCGTGGATCGCGAATGGAAGTTCCGTGACTGAAGTATGGTTGCGACCACAGTCAGAATGAAGGGACAAGATTGACGAAAGAGCCTCACAATCGAACGATTCGACGAAAATAACTGCCGAATCGACGAAACGCCCTTTCGCAGCCCTCGTCCAGCCACAGCCCCTGCCGCCCATGACCGAGCTCGACCAGACCGACCGCCACCTGCTCTCCCTGCTGCAAGCCAACGCGCGCGAGAATGCCGCCAACCTCGCGCGCAAGCTCGGCATTGCCCGCACCACCGTGGTGGCCCGCATTGCGCGGCTGGAGCGCGAAGGCGTGATCGCCGGCTACGGCGTGCGGCTAGGCCAGCAGATGGAGGACAACGCCATCCTGGCATTCTGCGGCATGTCGGTGATGCCGAAGAGCGCACCGGCGGTGGTGCGGGCGCTGCAGCGCTTTCCCGAAATCGAGGAGCTGAACTCGGTCAGCGGCCCGGTGGACTACATGGCGGTGATCCGCTGCGACACCCATGCCCGGCTGGACAAGCTGCTGGACGAAATCGGCGCGCTGGACGGCGTCAACCACACCACCACGTCGATCGTGCTGGCACGCAAGATCGACCGGCGCCGCGCCGCGGGCTGAGCCAGCGGCGCGCACGGAAAAGGCTTATGCTGCACAGCTTGGCAGCCTGCCCGGCCAACCGGACACCCCGGAAAACCATCCAGATCAGGAGAGCAAGACCATGAGCAATCGCATTCGAGTCGCCGTGGGCGGCGTGACCGGCTGGGCCGGCGGCGAACTAGCGCGCGGCGTGGCGCACGCGGATGACATGACGCTGGTGGCCGGGCTGTCGCGCGGCGCGGCCGGCCAGACCCTGGCGGCGCTGACCGCGCACAAGGGCACGCCCGGCGTGGCGGTGGCCAGCATCGACGAGCTGGCACAAGGCGCCTTCGACGTTTATGTGGAATACACCAAGCCGGACATTGCCAAGCGCAACATCCTGCAGGCGCTGGCCAAGGGCGCGCACGTGGTGGTGGGCACGTCCGGGCTATCCGACGAGGACTATGCCGAGATCGACGCCGCCGCGCGCCAGGCCGGGCGCGGCGTGCTGGCCTGCGGCAACTTTGCCATTACCGTGGTGCTGCTGCAGAAGTTCGCCGAGATGGCCGCGCGCCACCTGGAGCACTGGGAAATCATCGACTACGCCAAGGCCGGCAAGATCGACGTGCCCTCCGGCACCGTGCGCGAGCTGGCGTATCGCCTGGGACAGGTCCGCGAAGCCAAGCAGGTGGTGCCCATCGACCAGGTCAAGGGCCCCCAGGAAACGCGTGGCGCAACGATGTCCGGCAGCCAGGTGCACGCCGTGCGCCTGCCGGGCTATCAGTTGGGCGTGGAGGTGATCTTCGGCGCCGACGGGCAGCGCCTGCATCTGAAGCACGAGTCCGGCGACGGCTCAAAGCCGTATGTGTCGGGCGCCCTGCTGGCGATCCGCAAGGTGCATACCTTGACCGGGCTGGTGCGCGGGCTGGACAAGGTGATGGAAGGGCTTTGAGGACTTTGCGGCGTGCGCAGCGCCGCAAAGCCACAAACGCTACCAGCTGCCTTCCTTCCCCTTTTTCTCCCCGGCCTTGCCGCTCGGCGCCGCTTGCGGCGCCGACGCCGCCTTGGGGTTGAGCTGTTCCGCCATCGCGCTGTCCTGGTTGGCCATCAGCACGCGGGCCTGGGGCAGCAGCA
>NZ_BAAILO010000210.1:14592-49537 GCF_054589115.1 Cupriavidus sp. 8B
GGTGGCGGGATCCTCCGGAATGGCATAGAGCTCCACGGTCAGCGGCTTTTTCATCCAGCCGGCATGCACGCTGGTGATGGGCTGGCCGGCCTTGTCCTTCATCTTCGTCTGCTCGGAGCGGAACGGCTTGCCGTAGCGCGCGGTGAGGCTGTCCACCACGTCTTTCTCGGAGCGGACGCCGTCGGTTGGCACGATCACGCCGACCAGGGCGTTGCGGTCGACAAAGGCCACCACGTGGGGACCGTCCATGAAGGCGGGCCGCTTGTCGCGCGGCACGCCAACCTGGCGCATCACGCCGTCGCCACGCACTTCAACACACAGGGCGGTCACGTCGCGGCCGTCTGGGGTGCGCTTGTCGGCGCAATCGGGCAGCGTGGGCAGCGGGCTGCCAATCTCCAGGCTATCCAGCATCGGCGCCAGTTTGTCGGCGGCGCCATCCTTGGGGGCAGCGCCGGCCCAAGGCGAAATCAGCAGCAAGCTGGCAACGGCCAGCCCGGCGAGGGGGTATTTCATCCAGACTCCTGAGAAAAGCTCCGGGTTGGAGCGCCCCCTGCGCGCGTGGTTCCTGCCACCCGCCACAAGATGGCATGGCAGGCACATTGCCGGGGGTTAATGCGTCATATTCATCACTGCGTTGGCCATGACCGCCAGCAACACCAGCAGCAAGCCCCACAGCATCAGGCGCGGCACCCGGCTGGGCGGCAACTGCCGCCGCGGCGAGCGCGCCGACGACGGTAACGGCGCGCGCGGGCGGGTATGGCCATGCAGGCCGCGCGTATGCCAGACGGTGTCCGGCCCGAGGTCGCGCAAAGCGGTGCTTTCCTTGCTATGGGACTTCTGCGGCTGCGGGCGTGATGCGGCGTCACTGCCCGACGGTCGTCTTGTGGCCATCTGTGCTCCCCGGTTCGTGGTGCCGGCGCGGATCCTCCTGTGCCGCCGGTACACAGCGCCGGGTGCATGGCCCGGGCGCCGCCCATGGTAAGACAAAGCGGCACCCGGCACCATGGCCACGGCTCTTTATGTGGCGGGGGCCACTTTGCGCGTGGCTGCCAGGGCTTCGCGCCGGAAGGCATGGCCCACGTGGTGATAGAACGGGTGCGGGCAGAACTGGCGCGCCAGGAACGAGGCCAGCAGCGACGCCGCCAGCAGGAACAGGGTGAGGTCCTGCGAGCGCGTCATCTCCATCACGATCACGCTGGCGGTGATGGGCGCCTGGGTGGCGGCAGCCAGGAAGGCGGCCATCGACACCAGCGCCAGCACGCGCGGCTCGGTCATGCCGCCGAAGAGGTGGCCGACCCAGTCCGCCACATTGGCGCCGATGCCGGCACCAATAGCCAGCGAGGGGGTGAAGATGCCACCGGGAATGCCCGCGAAATACGAGACCACGGTCGCCGCCAGCTTGGCCACGCCGAACCACAGCGTGGCGTGCGGCTCGCCATTGATCAGGCCGGCGGCCTGTTCGTAGCCGGTGCCAAAGGTGGCGCCCCCGGTGGACCAGCCGATCACCGCGGCCACCAGGCCGCACAGGAAGGCCACCAGCACGGGATGCTGCAACGGCCAGGCGAGCAGCCGCGCCGGCATCAACGCGGGCACGCCGCCGATCAGCAGCTTGGCAAACAGTCCGCCCAGCACGCCGTTGACCAGGGCGCACAGCAGTACCGGCCCCCAGGCATCGTGCAGTGCGAGGATCGGCGTCTTGACGCTGAAATAGGGATTGTTGCCAAGGATCGCCAGCGAGAGAAAGCCGGCGGTCAGCACCCCCGACAGCACCAGCCGGTCCCAGCGCACGGCAGTACCGCGGCCGAGCTCCTCGATGGCGAACACCACGCCCGCCAGCGGCGTATTGAAGGCGGCGGCCAGCCCCCCGGCGGCGCCGGCGGCGATCAGCGCGTTGGGATGAAAGCCGATGCGAAAGCGCAGCTTCTCCTGGCACCAGCGCCCCCAGGCGAGCATGGCCGCGGCGCCCACCTGCACCGACGGCCCCTCGCGGCCGATGGAGGCGCCCGCCAGCAGGCCGCCGGTGGTCAGCAGCACTTTCCACATGGACTGGCGGAACGATACCAGCAGGGTCTGCGCCGGCCCCGCCGGAGGCAGGCCGAACGCGGCGATCACCTGTGGGATGCCGCTGCCACGCGCCTGCGGCGCCAGGCGGATCGTGAGCCAGCGCAGCGCGGCCAGCCCGAGGGGCAGCAGCACGAAGGCCAGCCAGGGCGTGGCGGCCGCCAGCTGCGCGTTCCAGCGCAGGGCCACCTCGGCAATCCACGCGAAGATCAGGGAGAACAGCGCCACGCCGCCGGCGCCGCACATGAAGACGGCGTAGCGCAGGGTGGTGCGGGAGATACGCCACATCTGGCGCGACTTGCGGCCCGCGGCCATGCGGGCGCGACGGCGCAGCGCGCGCAGCCGGTCGCGGTCGGAGGCGCGCTCGGAAACGCGGTCGGAAGCGTTGCCAGGATCGGACGGCTCGGGACCTTGGCTGTGATTTGGCGTGACGTCGTTCATGGAGCGGCAGGCGTGGGCGAAGAAATGCCGTGACCAGCCCGAGGGCCGGAATCATCACGGCGTGATGGAACTATACGCCGATCGCCTCCAGGCATGCCGCGCACAAAGCGCGCACCAGACGCCCTCCACTCAGTCCAGGCTGATGCTGTTGGCGCGGATGACCTTGCCCCAATGCTCGCGATCCGCCTCCACGTAGCGGTCGATCTCGGCCTGGCTGCGCGGCGGCTGGATCACCAGACCCAATGCGCTGAAGGTCGCCCGGAAGTGCGGATCCTTGAGGACCTGCGCGGCTGCGGCCTGCAGCTTTTCCACCACGTCCGGCGGCGTCTGCGCCGGCACGGCGAGCCCGAACCAGGTTGCGGCCTGGAAGTTGGGATAGCCGCCTTCGGCCACGGTCGGTACATTGGGCAACACTTCCAGCCGGGTGCGGCCGGTGACCGCCAGCGCGCGCAGCTTGCCGCCCTTGATGTGCGGCAGCGAGGTGCTGACCACGTCCACCATCAGTTGCACATCGTTGGCGAGCAGCGCCGAGAGCGCCGGCGCGCTGCCGTTGTACGGCACATGGGTGACCGAGATCCCGAGCTCGGTCTTGAGCATTTCGGTGGCGAGCTGCAGCGCGTTGCCCAGGCCGACCGAGGCGTAGTTGAGCTTGCCGCCGCTGGCCTTGGCGTAGGCCGCGAACTCGCGGATGCTGGTCGCCGGCACCTGGCTGTTGGTCACCACCACCAGCGGCGCCTCGGCACCAACGGTGAAGATCCGGAAGTCGCGCGGCGGATCGTAGGCGATCTTCTTGTAGAGCATGGGGTTGAGCACCATGCTGCCGTTGGTGGCCAGCACCATGGTGTAGCCATCGGCGGGCGCGCGCGCCACGCTTTGCGTGCCGATCATGGTGGCGGCGCCAGGGCGGTTCTCCACCACCACCGTCTGCTTGAGCACACGGCTCATGCCATCAGCCAGCCCACGTCCGAACTGGTCGGTGGAGCCGCCCGGCGTGTAGGGCACTACCAGCTTGATGGGACGGTCGGGATAGGCGGCAGCCGCCACTTGCGAACAGGCGAAGAGGGCGGCGCCGGCCCAGGCGCGCCATCCGGTTTTCCAGCTATGCATTGCGTAGTCTCCTTGGTTTTTCTGATGTCTGGTGCCCCGCTCAAACCCGCCGCGTACGCCCTTCCCAGTACTTGTCGCGCAGGCGGCGCTTGGCCAGCTTGCCGGTATCGTCGCGCGGCAGCAGCGCCTCCACCACGATGGTGCGCGGCACCTTGAAGCCGGACAGGCGCTGGCGCAGCCACTCGATGATGGCCCCCTCCTCCAGCGTGGCCCCCGCCACGGGTTGCACCATGGCCAGCAAGCGCTCGCCGTATTCGTCGTCGGGCACGCCAAACACCACGCAGTCGGCCACGCCGGGATAGCGCACCAGCTCGTGCTCGATCTCGGCCGGGTAGATGTTCACGCCGCCGGAGATCACCATGTCGGAGGCGCGGTCACAGATAAAGAGGTAGCCGTCCGCATCCAGGTAGCCCATGTCGCCCAGGCTCACCAGGCCGTCGCGGTCGATGGCGCGGCGGGCGGCCTCGTTGTTGCGATAGGTGAAGTCCGGGTAGGCGGGCTGGCGCACATAGACCAGGCCGATCTCGCCGGGCGCGCAGGCAACGCCCTGCTCATCCAGGATGCGCACTTCGCCCTGGTCCACCGGGCGGCCCGCCGTGCCAGGCTTGGCCACGGCGTCGGCGGGGGTGGCCACGGTAATCATGCCGGCCTCGCTCGAAGCGTAGGTTTCGTGGACCACCGGGCCCAACCAGTCCAGCATGGCGCGCTTGACCTCGGGCGCGCACGGCGCACCAGTCGACGCGACAAAGCGCAACGAAGACAAGTCGTAACGGGCGCGCACTTCGGGCGGCACCTTGAGCATGCGCACGTACATGATCGGCACCAGGTAGAGCACGTCGATGCGGTGCTTCTCCACCAGCGCCAGCACGTGCTCCGGATCGAAGCGTGCGCACAGCACCAGGCGCTCGCCGAGCTGCAGCGCGTTCTGGATGAACACGCCCGGTGCGCTGTGATACAGCGGCGCGGCCATCAGCGCGCGCGTGCCCTGTACGATGCCCATGGTCTGCGCCACCACCGAGCGCATGCGCGCGAGCTGCTCGTCCAGCATGGCCAGCGGCGGCGCGGCGCGCAGCACGCCCTTGGGGCGGCCGGTGGTGCCGGAGGTGTAGGCCATGTGGCCGCGCGGCGCCACGCGCGGGCCGTCATACGGTTGCTGCGCCGCGAGCCAGCTTTCGTAGTCGGTGGCGCCCGCGGGGCTGCCCTGGCCCGGCGCGGCCACGGCCAGCACCTGCACGCTTACGGGCACCACGGCGCGCACGCCGTCCAGCAGGTCGGCGCTGACGATCAAGGCGCAGGCGCCGCTGTCGGTCAACAGGAAGCGGATTTCCTCGGCGGTGAAGTGCCAGTTGATCGGGCAATAGTAAGTGCCGGCCGTGCGGCAGGCGTGCACGATATCGGCAAAGACCGGGTCATTGCGCAGCAGCACCGCGACCACGTCGCCTTCGGCCAGGCCGAGCGCGCGCAGGCCGCCGGCCAGGCGCGCGCCGCGCTCGCTCAGTTCGGCGCCGGTACGGTGGGTGTCTTCAAACCAGAGGTCAGCGGCCATCAGTTGTCTCCAGCCTGGCTAGGCTTGGTGATAGGGGTGGTCGGGGTCGGTGCGTTGACAGTGCGGCCGGCACGATCGGCGGCGTTCCTGGCCGCGATGCGCTCACGCGCGGCTTGCCACTCGGCGTCGCCCCAGTCCAGGTACTGCTTGAAATAAGCGCCGTTGGCGAGGTAATCGCCACCATCCAGCGCAATGGTCTGTCCGTTGATCCAGGAGTTGTCGCGGGCCAGCAGGAAGGCGGCCAGGTTGCCGATATCCTGCGGCTGGCCGATGCGGCCCGTGGGGTTCTGGCCGCTCATGGCGTCTTGCTGCGAGTCCTGCGGGCGCAGGCGCGAGCCCGCGCCTTCGGTCGGGATCACCCCCGGCGCGATGGCGTTGCAGCGGATGCCGTGGCGGCCCCACTCCACGGCCAGCGACTTGGTCATCGCATCCACGCCCGCCTTGGACATGGCAGAGGGCACCACGAAGGGCGAGCCGGTCCAGACCCAGGTCACGACGATGGAGAGCACCGAGCCAGGATGGCCGTCGCGGATCCAGCGCTTGCCCACGGCCTGCGTGGTGTAGAAGGTGCCGCGAAAGACGATGTCGGAGATGGCGTGGAAGGCGTTGGGCGACAGGTCCTCGGTGCGGCTGATGAAGTTGCCTGCGGCGTTGTTGACCAGGCAGTCGAGCGGGCCGTGCCGGGTCCAGATGGTCTCGATCATGGCGTCGACGGCAGCCGCGTCGCGGATATCCACCGCGTGGGTCACGACCTTGGTGCCGTGCTGGTGGCGCAGCATCTCGGCGGCCTCGTCCAGCACCGCCAGCCGGCGCCCGCACAGGTGCAACTCTGCCCCCAGCCCGGCCAGGCGCTCGGCCATGATCAGGCCCAGCCCGGTGCCGCCACCGGTGATCAGCACGCGCTGGCCGGCGAAAAGATCGTCCTTGAACATGGTGTCTCCTGCTTGTTGTAGGGCGGCGTGGCGCCTGCCTGGCCCCGCCGTGGCAATCCGCCAGGGCATGGTCACTGTAGCCCCGGTTCCCGGCATCGACAATTCCCTCGTGGAAACTCACAATGTTGCGTCAGACGCGACAATTCTCCATGGAATCCCGGATGGACCTCAACCTGATCCAGGCCTTCGTCGACATCGTCGAGGCCGGCAATTTGTCCGAGGCGGGCCGGCGGCGCGGCGTCACGCGCTCGCAGGTCAGCCGCCAGCTGCGCGAGCTGGAGCACCAGGCCGGCGCGCAGTTGCTGCGCCGGACCACGCGCCGGCTGGAGCTGACCGAGCCGGGGCGCGCGCTCTACCAGCACGGCCTGCGCATCCTGCAGGAAGTAGCGGCGGCCCAGGCGGAGATCGACAGCCTGGGCACCACCCTGCGCGGCCATGTGCGGGTGAGCGTGCCGACCGGGCTGGGCGACACCTTCCTCGCGCCGCTGCTACTGGAATTCACCGGGCGGCATCCCGGCATCTCGCTGCGGGTGTTCTTTGCCAACCGCGTGGTGGACCTGATCGCCGCGGAGATCGACGTGGCGCTCAAGGTCACCTCGCAGCCGCCGCTGGACCACGTGGCGCGCGACATCTGCGCCATCGACTGGCAGCTCTGCGCCTCGCCCGGCTACCTGGCGCGCCACGGCCCGCTGCTAACCCCGGCCGACCTGGCGCGCTGCCAGTTCCTGTGCCCGCCCTACCCCGCGCGGCGCTTCGTGCTCACGCTCAACTGCGGCGAGCAGCGCGACGAAGTGGAACTGAGCCCGCACCTGCAATCCGAGCATTTCCCCTTCCTGATGCGCGCGGTACGCGACGGCCACGGCGTGGGCCTGCTGCCCGTCTACGCCGGCTGGGACGATGTGCGCGAAGGCCGCCTGGTGCCGGTGCTGACCGGATGGAAACCGGAAGGATTGGGCAGCCGGCTCTACATCATCACCACACCCAACCTGCATCCGTCGATGGCCACGCGCGCCTTGATCGACTTCCTGCGCGAGCGGATTCCGGCGCTGGATGTCTTCAGCGGCCCGGGCGATGCCGCTTTGTGCGCGCCCTGATCCGCTTTGGTGCGGGTCTCCCCGCGCGCCACTCGCAGCACGCCAGCGAACTTTCAAAGTGCAAGTTAAGATACGCCGGAACCGCTGGCTTGCAAAATGCAAGTAAAAAATCCGAGCCAACCCTGCAAGCCGAGCGAAAGGAGACCATGGGACATACCGACTTTGCCAGCATGCCTTGCCCGATTGCCCGCTCGATGGCGGTACTGGGCGAGCGCTGGGCCATTCTTTTGTTACGCGAGGCGTTCTACGGCAGCACCCGCTTTGACGAATTCCAGCGCCACCTGGGCATCGCGCCCAACATCCTCAGCGCGCGCCTGAAGACGCTGGTGGAACACGGCATGCTGGAGCGCGTGCCAGCACCCGACAGCGCGCGGCACGTCTACCACCTCACAGAAAAAGGCCGCGACTTCTTCCCCGCCTTCGTGGCGCTGAAGGCCTGGGCCGACCGCTGGATGACCGACGAGCGCGGCCCGCTCACCTTGCTGCAGGACAAGCACACCGGCGCGGAGATCGCCACGCCGGCGCTGGCCCGCCCGGACGGCAGCCCGCTGACGCTGGACGACCTGCGCGTGGCCCCCGGCCCGGGCGCGGGCGGCTATCTGCGGCGGCGCTTTGGCGCCGCTGCCGACCCGCAAGCCACGAACGACCCGCTGACGGAAGAATCGGTGTCCAGCCATGAGTGAGCCGCAAGCCAATCCCATGGCCGCAGCCGCGATGGCGCCGGCCGCAGGCACGGCCGCACCCATTGCCACCCCCATTGCCACCCCCGGACACCCGCTGATGCGCGAACTGATGCGCCGCATCCTGGTGCTGGCCGCGCCCACCAGCCTGATCGCCTTCCTGCAGTCCGGCGCGCAACTGATCGAGACCTGGCTGGCGGCACGCCAAGGCATGGCGGCGCTGGCGGGCTGGGCGGTGGTGCTGCCATTTGCCTTGCTGCTACAGCAGATGTCCACCGGCGCCATGGGTGGCGGCGTGGCAGCGGCCATCGCCCGCGCGCTGGGCGCGAACAAGCGCGAGGAAGCCTCGTCGCTGGTGCTGCACGCGCTCATCATCGCGCTCACGGCGGGCCTGGCGTTTGCCGTGGCGATGGCCGGCTTCGCGCGCGGCATACTGGGCGCGGTGGCGGGGCAGACCGCGGCCGACGCGGCCGCCACGTATGCGATCTGGCTGTTCGGCGCCGGCGCGGTGCCGGCCTGGCTGGCCAACACGCTGGCATCGGTGCTGCGCGGTGGTGGCCGCCATGCGCTGGCGGCGCGGGTGCTGTCGCTGATGTGGATCGTCTTCCCGGTGCTGGCCTGGACGCTGGCCGAACCGGTGGGCATGGGCCTGGCCGGCATCGGCGCGTCGCTGGCGGCGGTGTCGTGGGCGGCAGCGCTGGCCATGGCCTGGGTGGTGCTGCGGGGCGGCGCAGGGTTCGTGCCGATGCTGCGGATCCGCCCGTCGCGCGCGCTGTTCACCCGCATCCTGTCGGTGGGGCTGGTGGCCTGCGCGCTGGCCTCGGTAGCCAACCTGTCCACCATCCTGGTGACCGCACAGCTGCGCCACTACGGCACCGCCGCAGTAGCCGCTTACGGCATCTCGGCGCGGCTGGAGTTCCTGATGATTCCGCTGGCGTTCGGCGTGGGCTCGGCGCTGACCGCGCTGGTGGGCCTCTCGGTGGGCGCGGGCGACTGGGCCACCGCGCGCCGCACGGCGTGGGCCGGTGCGTTGATGGCACTGGCGCTGGCCGGTGCGGTCGGTGCCGTGGTGGGGCTGGCGCCGGATACCTTTGTCGGGTTCTTCACCAAGGATGCCGAGGTGGCCAGCATCGCCGCGCGCGCGCTGTCCTGGGTAGCGCCGGCCTTCGGCGGCTTCGGGCTGGGCATGGCGCTGTATTTTGCGGCAATGGGCGCCGGCCGCATGGGCTGGCCGATCGCGGCCGGCATCTCGCGCATCGCGCTGGCCGCCGGCGGCGGCTGGGTGCTGGCCAATGTCGCGGGCATGGGCCTGGACGGGCATTTCCTGGGCGTGGCGCTTGGCATCACTGCCTACGGCGTGGTGACGGCGTTCGGCGTGCGCGACGCTAACTGGTCGGCGCGCTGAGGCTGAGGCGGGCGGCGAATCGCGGCGAGCTGCGCATCTTGCTTCGGTGGGTTCGGCCATGCAGCTAAAACACGGCTTGGGTCTTGAATGTGCCTGGCGGCAGCCTCAGCTACGTACCTCTTGCATGGCGCGGCGAAAAAGCGACGCCAAACGGACATTGAGCGACAACAGGCGCACGGGCACGGAAGACCTGCCTTTCACCTGCGGTTCCGCCTGCATCGCGGCGCTGGAATGCACTAAAACAAAACTGGACGCGGGAATGTTCCTGGCGTTCGCTCTCTTGGAGGCGGCATGCCCCCTCGTACCACCGTTTTCGTCGCGGCCATCGTGGTTGGGCTGTTGCATGGCTACATCGGCCTGCGCCTGTTACCCGACCTGCCCGTATCCTATGTCGTCAAGGCGCTTGCCGTGGCGTGGCTGGCGCTATCCTGGCCGCTGATCCCAGCCGGCCTGCTGGCGCGGCGCCTGGACCAGCCGTGGTCCGATGCGCTTACCTGGGTGGGCATGCTGGCAATGGGTTTCTTCTCCTCGCTACTGGTGCTGACGCTGACACGCGACGTTGTGCTGCTGGCAAGCGCCGTTGCAAGCTGGCAGCCGGACTGGCTGCTGCCCCGCACCGCGGTGGCGGTGCCGGTGCTCGCGCTGCTGGTCACCGCGCTGGGGCTGTTCAATGCGCGGCGGCTGGCGCAGGTGGTGGAAGTGGAAGTGCCGATCGCCGGCCTGCCCGACTCGCTGCACGATTTCACCATCGTGCAGATCAGCGATATCCACGTCGGCCCCACCATCAAGCGCGCCTACCTGGAGCGCATCGTGGCGCGCGTCAACGGGCTGCGGCCGGACGCCATCGCCATCACCGGCGACCTGGTCGACGGCACGGTGCGCGAGCTGGCGCCGCACACCGCGCCGCTGGGCGATCTGAAGGCGCGCCATGGCACGTTCTTCGTCACCGGCAACCACGAGTACTACGCCGGCGCCGAGCCGTGGATCATCGAGCTGCGCAGGCTGGGCCTGCGCGTGCTGATGAACGAGCATGTGGTGATCGGCGAGGACGAGGAAGCGCTGGTGCTGGCCGGCGTGACCGACTACTCCGCCCACCGCTTCGACGAAAGCCACCGCAGCGACCCGGCGCGCGCGCTGGACGGCGCGCCGGCGGTGGTGGCAGCGCGCGTGCTGCTGGCGCACCAGCCGCGCACCGCGCCAGCCGCTTCCACCGCCGGCTTCGACCTGCAGCTTTCCGGGCATACGCACGGCGGCCAGTTCTGGCCCTGGAACCTGTTCGTGCCGATGCAGCAGCCCTATACCGCCGGGCTCAACCGGCATGAGGCAATGTGGGTGTATGTGAGCCGCGGCACCGGCTACTGGGGGCCGCCCAAGCGCTTTGGCGCGCCCTCGGAGATTACGAAGCTGCGGCTGGTGCCCAAGGCAGGGCCGCCGCGCAACGCGAACCTGGCGTAAAGATCGGGCGGGCGAAAGAGAAAGGGCCCCGCGCGAGCGGGGCCCTTGTCCTTTGTTGGCGCGCAACCGTACGCCGCCTTCCGATCCTGCTTATCGCACGATAGGCTTGTAACGAATACGCTTGGGCTTGGCACCCTCTTCACCCAGGCGGCGCTTCTTGTCCGCCTCGTATTCCTGGTAGTTGCCCGGGAAAAACTCCACGTGCGACTCGCCCTCGAAGGCCAGGATGTGAGTGGCGATCCGGTCCAGGAACCAGCGATCGTGGGAGATCACCATCACGCAACCAGCGAACTCCAGCAGCGCATCTTCCAGCGCGCGCAGCGTTTCCACGTCGAGGTCGTTCGACGGTTCATCGAGCAGCAGCACATTGCCGCCGGAGATCAGCGTCTTGGCCAGGTGCAGGCGCCCGCGCTCGCCACCCGAGAGCGTGCCCACGTGCTTCTGCTGGTCGGAGCCCTTGAAGTTGAAGCGGCCGATGTAAGCGCGCGACGGCGTTTCGTAGCGGCCAACCGTCAGCACGTCGGCGCCGCCGGAGATCTCTTCGAACACGGTCTTGCTGCCGTCGAGCGCATCGCGGCTCTGGTCCACGTAGGCCATCTTCACGGTCGGGCCGACCTTGATCTCGCCGCTGTCCGGCTGTTCCTTGCCGGTGAGCATGCGGAAGAAGGTCGACTTGCCGGCGCCGTTGGGGCCGATGATGCCGACGATGGCGCCGGGCGGCACCTTGAAGCTGAGGTCGTCGATCAGCAGGCGCTCGCCGTAGGCCTTGCTCACGCCGTTGAACTCGATCACCTCGTTGCCCAGGCGCTCACCTGCCGGAATGAAGATTTCCTGGGTTTCGTTGCGCTTCTGGTATTCCTGGCTGTTCAGTTCGTCAAAGCGCGCCAGACGCGCCTTGGACTTGGCTTGTCGCCCCTTGGGGTTCTGCCGCACCCATTCCAGTTCCTTGTGCAGCGCCTTCTGGCGGGCCGACTCGCTCGATTCTTCCTGCTTCAGTCGCGCTTCCTTCTGGTCCAGCCAGGAGCTGTAGTTGCCCTTCCAGGGAATGCCTTGGCCACGGTCCAGCTCCAGGATCCACTCGGCCGCGTTGTCAAGGAAGTAGCGATCGTGGGTCACCGCCACCACGGTGCCGGGGAAGCGCGTGAGGAACTGCTCCAGCCATTCCACCGATTCCGCATCCAGGTGGTTGGTCGGTTCGTCGAGCAGCAGCATGTCGGGGCGCGACAACAGCAGGCGGCACAGCGCCACGCGGCGCTTCTCGCCGCCCGACAGGTTGCCCACCTTGGCTTCCCACGGCGGCAGGCGCAGCGCGTCGGCTGCGATCTCCAGCTGCAGCTCGGCGTTGTTGCCGTCGCTGGCCGCCAGGATGGCTTCGTACTTGGCCTGGTCCGCTGCCAGCGCGTCGAAATCCGCATCCGGCTCGGCATAAGCCGCATAGATCTCGTCGAGCTTCTTGCGGGCTTCGAACACGCCGCCCAGCGCTGCTTCCACCGACTCGCGCACGGTTTGCTCGGGATCCAGCTGCGGCTCCTGCGGCAGGTAGCCGATGTTCAGGTTGGGCATGGGCGTGGCTTCGCCTTCGATTTCCTTGTCGAGGCCCGCCATGATCTTCAGCACGGTCGACTTGCCCGAGCCGTTCAGGCCCAGCACGCCGATCTTGGCGCCCGGGAAGAAGGACAGGGAAATGTCCTTGAGAATGTGACGCTTGGGCGGGACGATCTTGCCCACGCGGTTCATGGTGAAAACGTACTGTGCCATGCGGATCCGGGTGAAATTGGGGGGAATCGGCCAAGTGTAGCAAAGCCGGTCCGCACAAGGCCCTTCATGACGCCCCTGAGGACGCCTTCCGGGCGCGCGGCGCGGCGCTCGGCGTGCCGGCTGCGCGCTTGCGCGTGCGGGTCAGGCTGGAGGTCAGGCGGCGGTAAGCGATGTCCATATGCCGCTGCATAACCGCGCGCGCCAGCTCCGGATCCTTGCCGCGCAGCGCCGCCAGCACTTCACGGTGCTCGGCGATGGCCTGTGCCCAGACCTCGGGCGTCTCGAAGTGGCTGTTCAGCTGATCGAACAGCGGCCCGAGGCGCAGGTCGAAGAGCCGGCGCACCACGCCCACCAGCACGCTGTTGCCGGTGGCTTGCGCCACCCGCACATGGAACAGGCGATCCGCATCGAGCGGCTTGATGCCGGCGGCAGCTTCGGCGGCCATCTGCGCAATGGCCTCCTCGATCGCGTCGAACTGGGCCTTGCGCCCGCTCCTGGCCGCCAGCGCGGCGACCTCGCCTTCCACCAGCGCACGCGCGCGAATCAGCTCGAGCGGCCCTTCCTCGCCGGACAGGTCGAAGCCGGCGTCGACGGATGACGGCGGCTCGCACACGTAGATGCCGGAGCCCATCCGCACTTCGATATAGCCCTCGACCTCGAGCGCGATCAACGCCTCGCGCAGCGATGGGCGGCTGACGCCGAGCTGCACCGACAAATCCCGCTCCGCCGGCAGGCGCGAGCCCACCGGAAACTCGCCGGCCTGGATCAGCGTGCGCAGCTGGGCGCTGATCTGGCGGTACAGGCGTTGCGGTTCGATCGAATGGATAGGCATGTGCGGCCCGAGCGTCTGGCGAAATTGGTTTGACCATTTGTCCAGCCGGCTGGAGTCTAGGCAGCGCGCTAGCGAATGTCCAGGCGGATTCATCGCGCGCTGCAGCATGCGCGGCGGCATCGGTAAAGACCACTAATTGGTAATACCAGTTTACCTGTCCAGACTCGTGAACTAGACTCCGCTCACTCGGCATGCATGCGGCAAGGCAGTGCAATTGGTCGTGGGCATCCGTATCTGCAGCGCACATTAAAGCGGGCATCAGCACACGTAGCGCCTACGCGCCAGCCGTCGCTACGCGGCCCCCGCGAAAACGCAGGAGACCCGAGTGAACGACGACAAGCCGACGCCCCCCACGCGCCGCAGCCAAGCCTGGTTTGGCCGCCTCGACCGCGATGGCTTCATCTATCGCTCATGGCTCAAGAACCGCGGCATCCCCCACGACCAG
Organism: Cupriavidus sp. 8B; assembly: GCF_054589115.1. NCBI lineage: Bacteria > Pseudomonadati > Pseudomonadota > Betaproteobacteria > Burkholderiales > Burkholderiaceae > Cupriavidus > Cupriavidus sp. 8B. The sequence continues at coordinate 28,349 of NZ_BAAILO010000210.1, forward strand.
TTCGATGGCCGTCCGGTCATCGGCATCTGCAACACCTACTCCGAGCTCACGCCCTGCAACTCGCATTTCCGCACGCTGGCCGAACAGGTCAAGATCGGCGTGTGGGAAGCCGGCGGCTTTCCGCTTGAATTCCCGGTCATGTCGCTCGGCGAAACCATGCTGCGCCCCACCGCCATGCTGTTCCGCAACCTGGCGAGCATGGACGTGGAGGAATCGATCCGCGGCAACCCGATCGATGGCGTGGTGCTGCTGATGGGCTGCGACAAGACCACGCCTGCGCTGATGATGGGCGCGGCCTCGTGCGACCTGCCCACCATCGGCGTCTCCGGCGGCCCGATGCTGAGCGGCAAGTTCCGCGGCGGCGAGCTGGGCTCCGGCACCGATGTGTGGAAGATGTCGGAAGAAGTGCGGGCCGGGCAGATGTCGCAGGAAGACTTCTTCGAGGCCGAGAGCTGCATGCACCGCTCGCACGGCCACTGCATGACGATGGGCACCGCGTCGACCATGGCCAGCATGGTGGAGGCGCTGGGCATGAGCCTGCCCGGCAACGCCGCGATTCCCGCGGTGGATGGCCGCCGCAACGTGCTGGCGCGGGCTTCCGGACGCCGTATCGTGGAGATGGTGAAGGACAACCTGGTGATGTCGAAGATCCTTACCCGGGACGCGTTCGAGAATGCGATCCGTGTCAACGCGGCCATCGGCGGCTCGACCAACGCCGTCATCCACCTGCTGGCCATCGCCGGGCGCATCGGCGTCCAGCTCAAGCTGGAGGACTGGGATGCGCTGGGCCACGAGCTGCCATGCCTGCTCGACCTGCAGCCATCCGGGCGCCACCTGATGGAAGATTTCTACTACGCCGGCGGCCTGCCCGCGGTGATCCGCGAACTGCAATCGGTGCTCGCGCAAGACGCGCTCACCGTCAACGGCAAGACGCTGTGGGACAACTGCAAGGACGCGCCCAACTGGAACCGCGAAGTCATCCACGCCTTCGACGCGCCCTTCAAGGACAACGCCGGCATCGCCGTGCTGCGCGGCAACCTGTGCCCCGACGGCGCGGTGATCAAGCCATCGGCCGCCACGCCGGCACTGCTCAAGCACACTGGGCGCGCGGTGGTGTTCGAGAACAGCGAGCACATGCACCAGCGGCTAGACGATGAATTGCTCGACGTCGACGAGACCTGCGTGCTGGTGCTGAAGAACTGCGGCCCGCGCGGCTACCCCGGCATGGCCGAGGCCGGCAACATGCCGCTGCCGCCCAAGGTCCTCCGCAAGGGCATCACCGACATGGTCCGCGTATCGGACGCGCGCATGAGCGGCACGGCTTACGGCACGGTGGTGCTGCACGTGGCGCCGGAAGCCGCCGCCGGCGGCCCGCTCGCGCTGGTGCAGGACGGCGACATGGTGGAGCTGGACGTGGCCGCGCGCAAGCTGCACCTGCATGTCGACGAGGCCGAGCTGCAGCGCCGCCGCGCTGCGTGGCAGGCGCCCGCGCTGCCGATGGAGCGCGGCTGGACGCGCCTGTATGTCGAGCATGTGCAGCAGGCCAACCTGGGCGCCGACCTGGATTTCCTGGTAGGCAAGAGCGGCGCCGCCGTGCCCAAGGACAACCACTGAGGCGCGCCGTCGCCACACACGGCTTTCCATTCGCGACGCACTGCCGCCCCCGGCATGAACGGGCATAAGCGGCTCACGGAGACACCACCCATGGCATCGGTCCAGATTCGCGGCATCCAGAAATACTTCGGCAGCACGCAGGTCATCCGCGGCGTGGACATCGATATCGCCGATGGCCAGTTCACGGTGCTGGTCGGGCCATCCGGCTGCGGCAAGTCCACGCTGCTGCGCATGATCGCCGGGCTGGAGGAGATCACCACCGGCGAGATCTCCATCGGTGAGCGCGTGGTCAACCGCCTGCCGCCCAAGGAGCGCGACATCGCCATGGTGTTCCAGAACTATGCGCTCTACCCGCATATGACGGTCTACGACAACATGGCCTTCTCGCTCAAGCTCGCCAGGGGCGACAAGGACGAGATCAAGCAAAAAGTGGCCAAGGCCTCGGCCATTCTCGGCCTGGACAGCCTGCTGGAGCGCTACCCGCGGCAGCTCTCGGGCGGACAGCGTCAGCGCGTGGCCATGGGCCGCGCCATCGTGCGCGATCCGCAGGTGTTCCTGTTCGACGAGCCGCTCTCCAACCTGGACGCCAAGCTGCGCGTGCAGATGCGCGCGGAGATCAAGGAGCTGCACCAGCGCCTGCGCACCACCTCGGTCTATGTCACGCACGACCAGATCGAGGCCATGACCATGGGCGACCAGATCGTGGTGATGCGCGACGGCCGCGTGGAGCAGCGCGGCAAGCCGCTCGAACTCTACGACCATCCCGACAACCTTTTCGTGGCCGGCTTCATCGGCTCGCCGGCGATGAACTTCCTGCCCGGCGTGCTGCGCCTCCAGGGCGGCAATGCCGTGATCGAGTTTCCCGACGGCACGTGCCTGCCCGCCCCCGCGCGCTTGGACCCCAGCGCGGGGACCGACGGCCAGCGCGTGATCTACGGCGTGCGGCCGGAGCACCTGAGCCTGGGCGCGCCCGGCCAGGGCCTGCAGAACCGTGTATCGGTGGTGGAGCCCACCGGCGCCAACACCGAGATCTATTCCCGCTTTTGCGAGACGGAGTTCATCTCGATCTTCCGCGAGCGCCATGAATTCGCGGCAGGCGACATCCTGAGTCTGGTGCCCGACCACCAGCACACGCATCTGTTCGATGCCGATTCAGGCCAGACGCTATTGCGGCGCGGCCCGGCGGCACCGGCGGACGATCCGGGAAGCAGGCATGACCAGCACGGGGCGGAGCCCCTGACCACGGAGGAGACAAAGCGATGAGCACACCGAGCAACTTCACGAGACGCGATTTCCTGGTATCCACGGCGGCGGTTGCGGCCACCACGGCGATCGGCGGCAATGCCTTCGCCGCGCCGGCTGCACTGCAATACAAGCCGGAAGCCGGCGCCAAGCTGCGCGTGCTGCGATGGAAGCGTTTCGTGCAGGGCGATGAAGACCTGTGGAACGCCAACACAAAGAAGTTCACCGAGCTGACCGGCGTCGAGGTACGCGTCGACAACGAAGGCTGGGAAGACGTGCGCCCCAAGGCCGCGGTGGCGGCCAGCGTGGGCAGCGGGCCGGACGTCATCGTCGGCTGGTTCGATGACCCGCAGCAATATCCCGACAAGCTGGTCGACCTGACCGACCTGGCCACCTACCTGGGCGGCAAATATGGCGGCTGGTACGACGTCTGCCGCAAGTATGGGACGCATAACGGCAAGTGGATTGGCCTGCCGCTGGGCGTGGTCGGCAACGCGCTCGTCTATCGCGAGAGCCACATCAAGGCTGCTGGTTTCGACACCGTGCCCAAGGACATCGCCGGCTTCCTCAAGCTGTGCCAGGGCCTCAAGGCCAAGAACACGCCGTGTGGCTTTGCCCTCGGCAAGGCCGTGGGCGACGGCAACAACTGGGCACACTGGCTGCTGTGGTCGCACGGCGGCATGCTGGTCGACAACAAGGGCAAGGTGGTGGTCAACTCGCCTGAGACCTGGGCCGCGCTGGAGTATGCCAAGCAGCTCTACGCCACCTTTGTGCCGGGCACGCTGTCATGGCAGGACCCGTCGAACAACAAGGCCTTCCTCGACGGACAGATCAGCCTGACCGCCAACGGCATCTCGATCTACTATGCGGCCAAGAATTCGAAGGAGCCCAAGCTGCAGGAGATGGCGCGCGACATCCAGCACGCGCACTTCCCGATCGGCACGTCAGGCAAACCCACCGAGCTGATGCAGATCACGCAGATGATGCTGTTCAAATACTCCAAGTATCCGAACGCGGCCAAGGCCTACCTGCAGTTCATGATGGAGCCGGAGCAGTACAACCCCTGGATGGAAGCCGCCATCGGCTACGTCAGCCAGCCGCTCAAGGCCTACGAGGCCAACCCGATCTGGACGGCCGATCCCAAGCACACCGTCTATCGCGACGCCGCCGCGCTGATGCTCGACAACGGCCATGCTGGCCCGCTGGGCACCGCGTCGGCCGCGGCCATGGCCGACTACATCGTGGTCGACATGGTGGCGGAGGCGGCCAGCGGCTCCAAGACGCCCAAGGAGGCGGCGGCGCGCGCGGCGGAGCGGGCGCAGCGATACTACAAGGCGTAGTTGGCCAACTAATGGCCAACGCCTGAAGCGAGACGAGGGCGCGGCAGCACCGCCGCGCCCGCAAAAGCCGAACCCTGCGAGGTGAGCCATGCGAGGTAAACCATGATTTCCCGCCTGTTGAACAACCGCCATGCGCTGGGGCTGCTGTTCATGCTGCCCACCGCGCTGTTGCTGCTGGTCTTCCTGACGTACCCGCTCGGCCTCGGCGTATGGCTCGGCTTCACCAATACCAAGATCGGCGGCACCGGCGAATGGATCGGGCTGTCGAACTACACCTATCTGGCCGGCGACTCGCTCACCCAACTGGCGCTGTTCAATACGATCTTCTACACCGTGGTGGCCAGCGTGGTGAAGTTCGCGCTGGGCCTGTGGCTGGCGCTGCTGCTCAACAAGAACCTGCCGTTCAAGTCCTTCTTTCGCGCCATCGTGCTGCTGCCATGGATCGTGCCGACCGCACTGTCGGCACTGGCCTTCTGGTGGATCTATGACGCGCAGTTCTCCATCATCAGCTGGACGCTGGTCAAGCTCGGGCTGATCGACCGCTATATCGACTTCCTGGGAGACCCGTGGCTGGCGCGCTTGTCCACCATCGCGGCCAATGTCTGGCGCGGCATTCCCTTTGTCGCCATCTCGCTGCTGGCTGGCTTGCAGACGATCTCGCCCTCGCTGTACGAGGCCGCGTCCATTGACGGCGTGACGCCGTGGCAGCAGTTCCGCTACGTCACACTGCCATTGCTGACGCCGATCATCGCGGTGGTGATGACCTTCTCCGTGCTGTTCACCTTCACCGATTTCCAGCTGATCTACGTGCTCACGCGCGGCGGCCCGCTGAATGCCACGCACCTGATGGCCACGCTGTCGTTCCAGCGCGCGATTCCCGGCGGCTCGCTAGGCGAAGGCGCGGCGATCGCCACAATGATGGTGCCCTTCCTGCTGGCCGCCATCCTGTTCTCATACTTCGGCCTGCAGCGGCGCGGCTGGCAACAGGGAGGCGACAAATGAAAGCGACGGCCGCAGCTGAGCAGCAGGACACCGCGCAGGGGATGGACTACCTGCAATCGATACCGCGGCGCTGGGTGACCATCTACATCCCGCTGGGCATCTTCGTCTTCGTGCTGCTGTTTCCCTTCTACTGGATGGCGATCACCGCCTTCAAGCCGGACGGCGAACTGCTGATGCGCAGCGCCAACCCCTTCCTGGTGATGGCACCCACGTTCGCCCACTTCAGGAAGCTGCTGTTCGACACGCCCTACCCGGCCTGGCTGCTCAATACCGTGATCGTCTCCACGATCTCCACCTTCGCCTCGCTGGCCGCCAGCGTGCTGGCCGCCTATGCCATCGAGCGGCTGCGCTTCCAGGGCGCGAAGCAGGTCGGGCTGGCGATCTTCCTGGCCTACCTGATCCCGCCCTCGATCCTGTTTATCCCGCTGGCGTCGATCGTATTCCAGCTCGGCCTGTTCGATACGCGCTGGGCGCTGATCCTCACCTACCCCACCTTCCTGATCCCGTTCTGCACCTGGCTGCTGATGGGCTACTTCCGCTCCATCCCCTACGAGCTGGAAGAGTGCGCGCTGATCGACGGCGCCACGCGCTGGGAAATCCTGGTCAAGATCATCCTGCCGCTGGCCGTGCCGGGCCTGATCTCGGCCGGCATCTTCGCCTTCACGCTGTCGTGGAACGAGTTTATCTACGCGCTGACCTTTATCTCCTCGTCCGAGGTGAAAACGGTGCCGGTGGGCATCGTCACCGAACTGGTCGAGGGCGACGTCTACCACTGGGGCGCGCTGATGGCGGGTGCATTGCTGGGCTCGTTGCCGGTGGCGCTGATCTATTCGTTCTTCGTCGAATACTACGTATCGGGCATGACCGGAGCGGTCAAGGAATAGGCGGAAAGCCAGCGGACAAGCCGGCGGAAAGCGCAACGGTGCAGAGCGTGAACGCCTGGCAAGGGCAGGTTAAAATGCGCGTTGTTCAGCCGGTTATCGCCGGCACTGCCGAATCACGCCATATTCAAGCCAGATCAGATGAGCCCCAAACCCGCCCGCACCCTCACCTTCAAGTGCAAGAAGTGCACCAAGCCCGTCACACTGTTTCTGCAGAAGGTGTCCGCCTGCTCGCACATCACGCCGTACCAGGGCTTTTGCAAGTGCGGTGAACTGGTGCGCCACGCCACCGGCGACAAGGACGCCGTGGAGTCCTTCGTCAGCTCCGTCGATGGCAGCTGGGCCCACCATCACCACCATCACCATTGAGCACCCGTAGCATCCCCGCCCCCACCAGCGAGGCCTGGCGCCCCGGCGTCAAGGATCCGCTGCGCTTTCTCAGCGCGTATCCCGACGGCGTGCTCGACCAGGTGCGCCAGATGGTGGCCGCCAACCGCCTGGGCGAGCACCTGGCGAAGAAATACCCCGCGCGGCACACCGTGCAGACCGACCGCGCGCTGTATGACTACACCGCCGAGCTGAAGCAGGAGTTCCTGCGCACCGCGCCGCCGATCCACAAGGTCGCGTTCGATGCCAAGATCGACGTGGTGCATCGCGCGCTCGGGCTGCACACCGCCATCTCGCGCGTGCAAGGCGGCAAGCTCAAGGCCAAGAAGGAAATCCGCGTGGCGTCGCTGTTCAAGGAAGCGCCACCTGAATTCCTGCGCATGATCGTGGTGCACGAGCTCGCGCACCTGAAGGAAAGCGACCACAACAAAGCGTTCTACCGCCTGTGCGAATACATGGAGCCGGCGTATCACCAATTGGAATTCGATACGCGCCTGTTTTTGGCGTGGCGCGAGCTGGAATCCAGCTAGACAGAAACACCACGCCATCGCAGGTGCGGCCGGCCCTACTTGCGGCGCGCGGCCACCACTTCGATTTCCACGCGCCAGGCCGTGTTGGCCAGCGCCATCACCTGGAATACGGAGCGCGTCGGCAGGTTGGGCTGCTCCTTGGTGCCGAAGAACTGCGTGTAGCCCTCCATAAAGCCGGCGAAATCCATCTTGTTGTCCTTGGCGGGATCGCCCACCAGGAACACCTGCATCTTCACCACATCACCCAGCCCCAGGCCCAGGCCGGCCAGGCTCTTCTCGATGGACTTGAGTACCCCGACGGTCTGCGCCTTGGTATCGCCGCCATAAGCAAGCGGATTGTCGCGCGGCTGGGTGGCGTCCTGAACCGGCGGGACTTGCCCGGACAGATAGATCGTGGAAACCGTTGTCGGGATCTCGACAGCGGCGGCGATGGGAAACGTGGAATTCGGGATGCGGTGACGAATCACGTCGTCGGCCGCGCGGGCCGCGCCGCCTGCCAGGGCAGACAACGCGCAAAGTGCCAGGAGTGACTGACGAAAGAAGAACGGCATATTGGGTTCCTTGTAATGGATGGGTGCGGCATGGCGCAAGGTGTGCCATGCCGCCTGTCGCTTGGCAACGCATTCAGCGCTGAACTCAGCGCCGGAGCTTCGCGACGTTTTCCGCGGTGACGGCATCGGTGTACTGGTTGCCGAAATGCGTGCGCACGTAGCCCACCACGGTGGCGATCTGCGCATCGTCGAGCATCTTGCCGAAGGACGGCATGCCCTTCTGGCCGTGCAACACCACATAGAGCGGATAGTCCGCTCCCGCCAGCCGGGGATCGCCGGCCAGCGCGGGGTATGCGGCGGCGCCTTTCGCCCCCTGTGCCTGCGGCATGTGGCAGCCCTGGCAGATGGCATGGAAGATCGCCTCGCCGGAGGTCTGCTGGAACTTGGGGCCGGCAGAGAAGACCGGATCGGATTGCGCCTGCGCGAACGGGCAAAACGCCAGTCCCAGCAGCAGGGCGGGCACGGCGAGCGTGCGTCGGAAGATCATGGCATTCATGGATGTGGATTCCTGTGGGAGCGGATCACGAGACGGCATGCGCATGCAGGCGCTCGATCGCGTCGAGCGCGGACAACAGCGCGCCCTCCTGCCAGGCCGGGATATAGGAAGCATGCTCCCCCGCCAGCGCGATGCGGCCATCGATCTGGCAGAGGTTCTTGTAGTGCTTCTCCCGGCTTTCATCGGTCCACAAGCCGTAGCAGCCCTGCGACCACGGCACGCGGTGCCAGCCCACCGCAATGCCGTTGTCGAACTCCCGCGCGTATTGCGGGTGTAGCTGGCTGCCCTGCTCCACGGCGCGGCGCACGCGTTCCTGCGGCGTCATGGCGGTGAACTCATAGGCATTTGGGCCGAAGGCATAGGCGCCCAGCAGCACCGACTTGCCCTTGGCGCCGTAGCGCGTGGAAGGGTAAGAGATGCGCGTGATGGGCTGGTCCGTATAGCTGATGCCGCCGTAGATGGATTCGTCCTCCTCCCAGAAGCGGCGCTTGAACTGCAGGCCGATCTTGATCGAGGCGTCGTAGGGCACGGCGTTGATGGCCTGCTGCATGGCGTCGCCGACCTGCACGTCGAGCTGGCTCAGCACCGACAGCGGGATGGTGCACAGGCACCAGTCGGCCTTGGCCTGGGCGACCGCGCCGCCGTGCGCGTCATCGGTATAGGTCACGGTGACGCCGCGCTCGTCCTGCGCGATCTTCGTCACCTTGGCGTGGTAGCGGATCAGGCTGCCCACCTCGCGCTGGAAGGCCCGCGCAATCATGTCCATGCCGCCCACCGGCTGGAAAATGGTGCTCTGGAATTCGTACTCCTGCCCGCTGGCGATATAGCGCCACAGCCCGGATTGCAGCAAGTCGCTCAGTTCCAGCGGCTTGGAGGGCTTGGCCAGCGGCATCAGGCCGCCGCCGGGATCGATCTCGTAACCGCGCCGGTCACTGGTGAGCGCGCTTTCGCGGTAGCGCATCTGCGCATCGAGCGCGCCCCATTTGCGCAGGCCCTCCAGCAATTTCTCCTTGTCCTCGCGCGTGAGCGCCGTGTCCAGGTTGCCCTGCGTGGCGGCCTTGCCGAGCAGTTCCGCCACGTAGCCCTGGAAGTCGCCTTGCACGTGGCGGTAGCGCTGCGGCTTGCCGCCGTAGGCCTTGGTGGAGTGCACCAGCGCGTTGTAATTGACCTGCACGAAAGGCTCGAGCGCCACGCCCAGCCGCTTGCAATAGTCGAGCACCGCATGGTGGTGATACGGGATGCGCCACGGCCCCGGGTTCAGGTATTCGCCTTTGGCGAACTCGCAGTGCTGCACGGCGCCGCCCATCTCGGTGAAGACATCGCCGCCGCGCAGGGTCCAGCAGCGGCCGCCGGCACGGCCGCTGTATTCCAGGATCTGCACCTTGTAGCCGGCGCGCCGCAACTCCAGCGCGGCCACCATGCCAGCCAGTCCCGCGCCGAGAATCAGCACCGAGGCACCGCGCTTTGCGCCCTGGAGTTTCGGCGGGCCCGTGTAACCGGATTCCGCCGCGAGGCCGAGCGAAGTCATCGCCTGGTACATCGCCGCGCCACCTGCTGCCTTGCCGACGAGCGCAAGCAGGTCACGGCGGCTGAAGGCCTTACTGTCAATTGAAGTCATGTTCAGGCTATCGAGGAGTCTTTGTGGGTTGCGCATTTCGCACCGTTAACGTCACCAGGCACGGTACGGCAGCGCGATGCGCCGAATAGCGCACGCAACATCCATGCCATTTCTGACATATTCGACCGCGCTCCCGCAGCGCCTGCCGATGGCCTGGCCAAATGCGCCATCCGCAAAACGTGGCCATGCAAGGGATCATGTGCCGAACGCGCCAGTGTCGTCAGATGTTTGCATTTGCGCCTCAGGCTGCCGGGAACGAGCCCGCACCGCGGCGCGCATGCGCAGCAGCCCTAGCGAAGCTGCCCCACATGAGTGTGTCCATGCCGCGTCGCGGTGCACGACGCGTACCGCGCTCGCGTGGTGAAGCGGAGGACTCCCGGCCGGAGTGGTTCAAGCTCATCGTGCAGATGGTCATCGTCACTGCGAAACAGCGGGCCAGGTCACGCGCGCAGCTTGATTGCGGGGCAGCCGCCGATCGTGCGGCGGCGCCCTGGCAACGCACCTTTACTTCGCCGCGGTCACCCGCCAGACCACATCGCCAACATCATCCGCCACCAGCAACGCGCCGCGCTTGTCGATGGCAACGCCCACCGGGCGCCCTTGCGCGTCGCCGTCCTTCGTCAGGAAGCCGGTGAGCACGTCGACCGGGTCGCCCGCTGGCTTGCCGTTGGCGAACGGCACGAAGATCACCTTGTAGCCGCTGTGCGGCTTACGGTTCCACGACCCGTGCTGGCCGACGAACATGCCGTTCCTGAAGCGGGAGGGCAACGCGTTGCCTAGCGCCGAGGCCAGGCCAAGCGACGCGGTATGCGGTCCGACGGCATAGTCGGGCGCAATGGCCTTGGCCACCATCTCCGGCTGCTGCGGCTTCACGCGTTCGTCTACATGCTGGCCGTAGTAGCTGAAGGGCCAGCCATAAAAAGCGCCGTCTTTGACCGAAGTGATGTAGTCCGGCACGAGATCGCTACCGATCTCGTCGCGCTCGTTCACCGCAGTCCATAGCGCGCCGCTGTCGGGATCCCAGGCCATGCCGTTGGGATTGCGCAGGCCGCTGGCAAACACGCGGTGCGCGCCGGTCTTGGGATCGACCTCCCAGATGGCTGCCCGCGCTTCCTCCTTGTCGAGGCCGTTCTCGCCGACGTTGCTGTTGGAGCCGACGGTGACGTAGAGCTTGCTGCCGTCCTTGCTGGCGATGATGTTCTTGGTCCAGTGGTGATTGATGGGGCCGGCAGGCAGGTCGACCACCTTCACGCCGGGCCCGGTGATCCGGGTCTGCCCCGGCTGGTAGGGGAAACGCAGGACGGCATCGGTGTCCGCCACATAGAAGTCATTGCCCACCAGCACCATGCCGAAGGGCGAATGCAGGTCCTTGAGAAATACGGAGCGCGCATCGGCGACGCCATCGCCATTGGTGTCGCGCAACAGCGTGATGCGATTGGCGCTTGGCACGCCGGCGCCCGCGCGTTTCATCATCTGCGTCATGACCCAGCCCCGGATGCCCTTGCCGTCATCCGGCTTGGGCGGCGCATTGGTTTCGGCCACCAGCACGTCGCCGTTGGGCAGCACGTAGATCCAGCGCGGATGGTCCAGCTTGTCGGCGAACGCCACGACGGACAGGCCGACCGCTGCAACCGGTCTGGCACCATCGGCCCAGCCTTTGGCAGGGGCGATGTTCACCGTGGGCAGCATGGTCTTGTTTGGCGATGGCAACTGCGGACTCAAGCCGGTGCCGGCGGAGACCGGCAGGGTCGCGGTGTCGCCACATGCAGTCAAGCCCGCCGCCATCAGCAGGCAGAGAGACAAAATGGACAATCGCTGCAAGGGCATGATCGGCTCTCCGGAAAGGCGGCGCGTCGCCCCGTCGGCGTGCGCTGTCCGCTCCACTATAGGACGCATGCGCGATGCCGGCTGTCGGCGGATTGGAGGCCGCGCGGTAGGACGAATGCGCCGGCTCCCGGCCTGCGCCTTGCGGCCTATCCCGCCACCTCAATCGCAAGCGTAGCGGAACGCGTCATCCAGGTTCAGCGGGAGCACCAGCGTACGAAGGTGCGCCGCCTGGGCCGAAGTGCAAAGCGCGGCGCGCGTCGCTGCGGTCTTGTACTTCGACGCGTACTCGACGTTGAACACCGCCTTGCCCTGCGCCGTGAACGGCTTGTAGCTCGCGCACTCGCTGTACTGGAAGCACTGCTCGTTCACCGCGAAATCAAAGTCCGTCGCCAGCTGCGAGACTTGATCCACATCGTTTTTCAAGCCCACCGCCAGGCCGCGCGCATGCGCCTCGGCCGCCAGGAAGCGGTTGTAGTCCAGCTGCGTAGCCGCCGTCAGCGGAAAACCCGGCTTATTGGTATAGCCATCCACGTTGTCCGGGTCCACGCCATCGCAGCCCTTCGACTTCGCCAGGTCCATGCGCGCCTGCATGATCTGGCGCACGTTGGCCGAGCGCGTATCGAGCCAACGCTCGCCCGCCCACCCCGACAACGCCTTGCCCATATCCGCCGCGGCAAACTGCTTGAAATCCGGCCGCCAGTTCTCCGAGCTACCCGCCGAAAAATAGCAGACCACGCGCTTGCCCTGCGCCTTCAAGGCATTGATGGTCGCCTGCGGCGTATCCACCAGGTCGATATCGAAGACCTGCGCCGGATAGCTCGTGTTGACCGTACCCGTCAACTGCAACTGCCATGTATCGGTTGCCGCCGGCATCCAGCGCGAGACCGCCAGCGTTTGCGCCGAGGGCGTCAAGGTCGCGGCCGACGCATTCACCGCCGACACGGACTTGATGGAAGCATCCGTCTGCGCCGACGAGCCATCGCCTCCGCAGGCCGACAGACAGGCGAACGAGGCCATCCATGCGATGCGTGCAAGTTTCCGATTCACGGATGTTTTTCCTTTTTGGTTCTTCTTTGGTTTGGCTGACTAAATGCACGGCACGAGTTAGCGCTCAGTCAGATTGTCGGCTGGGACTGGGTGGATCTTGAGTGGTTTCACGGATGCTAAGGTATTCGGGTCGGGTGACAGGCGCAAGGCAGCGAATGCCAGCGTTGGGCATCCACGCCAAGCACCGCCACCCCGAGGAGCCAAGCATGCAACAGTCCAGAATTAAGGCAACCTACATCGTCGCGTTCTCCGACGCAAAAACAGCGCGGGGTGGAGAAATCCAGGAAGGTTCGGCAGGTGTAGTGGATAGATGGATACGAGGCGCGCGGGTGGGAGACAAGGCCAGATACGCAGACGGCACCGAAGCGCGGATCACTACAGGCGCCGGCTCTGCCTTACGCTATGGCAGCCGGCCAATGGCCATCCTTTTTTATAGAAAGAAGCTCGACTATGTTCTGCCCTTGATTCGCCAACGGAATACCGTGAAATGCGCCCAGCGATGACACCACGCCTCGTCGCCAATCTCATGGCACTTGCCCTGCTCCAAGCGCCGGCGATAGCGGCGGACAAGCCTTTTACCGGTTCCTTTCAAGGCCAGGGACGCGGATGCTGGGGCAAGCTATACGTGAAGACGCGCACTATCGAATGGAATACGCCATACAGCGTGTGTGCGAAAACTACCTACGCCATCATCGGGAAGGACCTCGACTCAGCATCGCCGCGCATCGCCTTCGCGCTGGATCGAAGGAGCAAGTCATGCCGCTATACGGTAGTAGAGTTGTCGTTTGATCCCGCATACCCGGACTATTGGCACGCTAGAGGATTTGTGTCTCGCACCGACTACGACAGCAGAGAAAAGCCGGACGAAGGAGTGCAGTTGAGAACGCTGTCGTGCGGTGTTCAGCGGGAAGACTGATATTTCACGCAGGGAGGTTCATCGTTATCCTCCATATGGCGTGCTGCCTGCACCCCTGGAAGACGCCAATCGAACCCGCCGGCTCGCTCTGCGAAATACGATACAGGTCTTGAAAACTGCGCTCTGGCCTGGCGGTGCGCTTGACACGCTCAACAGGGTATGGCGCTGGTATATGTAGGGTGTACAAAAAAGAACGGCCCCCCATTACTGGAGGGCCGCTCTCAAATTCTGGTGCCGGCTGCAGGACTCGAACCCGCCACCTGATGATTACAAATCAACTGCTCTACCTGATGAGCTAAGCCGGCATGTTTGGTGCAGACCGCGATTCTACTGCATGCGGCGCAAATTGACGATGGCTTCCTGTACCTACTTCACTACCTTCAGCGAAGGTTTCTTGGCGCCGATGCGGGACACGGGTGGCGGCGTGGGTTCGTCGTCGCCGTTGTGGTCTTCGTTGGCTTCCGCTGTGACCAGCGGCTCGCTTTCCACCGAGGACAGCTTGGGCGGCGGGTTGTTCTCGCGCTCGGTGGCGGCCTGGGTTTCGGGCACGCTGCGCTCGACGGGGAAGGCCATGCCCTGGCCGTTTTCGCGCGCGTAGATGGCGAGCACGTTTTCGATGGGCACGTCGATCTTGCGCGAGATGCCGCCAAAGCGGGCGCTGAAGCCGATCCACTCGTTGCCCATGTCCAGGCCGCTGGTGGCGTCGAAGCTGACGTTCAGCACGATTTCGTTGTTCTTGACGAACTCGCGCGGCACGCTGGTGTTAGCGTCGACGAAGACGGCGATGTATGGCGTGAAGCCGTTATCCGTGCACCACTCGTAGATGGCGCGGATCAGGTAGGGCTTGGTGGAGGTTTCAGGCATTGTGCTTCCAGTGGCGCAGTCCGGCGGCCCGAGGCGAGCTTGTCGCTTCGGGCCGGAGCCGGTTTAGCGGCGCATCACCTTTTCAGACGGGGTGAGCGCTTCGATGTAGGCCGGGCGGCTGAAGATGCGTTCGGCGTACTTGAGCAGCGGCGCGGCGTTCTTCGACAGTTCGATGCCGTAGTGGTCCAGGCGCCACAGCAGCGGGGCGATGGCGACGTCGAGCATCGAGAACTCTTCGCCAAGCATGTACTTGTTCTTGACGAAGATCGGCGCGAGCTGGGTCAGGCGGTCGCGAATGGCGGAGCGGGCGCGCTCGTGATTCTTCTCGGCGGCCTTGCCCTTTTCGTTTTCGAGGGCGTAGACGTGCGTGAAGAGTTCCTTTTCGAAATTGAACAGGAACAGGCGGGCGCGGGCGCGCTGCACCGGGTCGGCCGGCATCAGCTGCGGGTGCGGGAAGCGCTCGTCGATGTACTCGTTGATGATGTTCGACTCGTACAGGATCAGGTCGCGCTCGACCAGGATGGGCACCTGGCCGTAGGGGTTCATCACCGAGATGTCTTCCGGCTTGTTGAACAGGTCGACGTCACGGATCTCGAAATCCATGCCCTTTTCGAACAGGACGAGGCGGCAACGTTGGGAGAACGGGCAGGTGGTGCCCGAATACAACACCATCATGGTTGGATTCCTTTGATGCGGGGTCGATTGACTGGATCGGTATTCTGGCAGAACCGATATAGAGAAAGCAAATTAGAGATTCTTGAAGCACATTTAAGTGCGTTCGAGGCACTTAAAAGACGACTTAAGCGCACATTGATCGCGCATCGCACCTGCAGTCTGTAAAGCAAAAGGGCTGGTGCGGGGTTGCTCTGCACAACACCCGCCCCAGCCCTTTTCCGCCATCGGACCAGCAGGTCTTCCGGGGCTTTACCGCATTTACTTGATGTCCTTCCAGTACGAAGCGTTCAGGCGCCAGGCGAAGACGGTGAACACGCCGAGGAACATCAGCACCCATACGCCCAGCCGCTTGCGCTGGTTCTGTGCGGGCTCTGCCATCCAGTCCAGGAAGCCAACCAGGTCGCTCGTGGCCTGGTCGTACTCGAGCGTGCTCATCTTGCCCGGGGTGAGCTGCTCGAAGCCGGCAAACTTGTGCACCTTCTCGCCGTGTTCTTCGGCTTCGACGAACTTGGCGGCGCGCTGGCCTTGCAGCTCCCACAGCACGTGCGGCATGCCGACGCTCGGGAACACCAGGTTGTTCCAGCCCGTGGCGCGGTTGTCGTCACGGTAGAAGGTACGCAGGTAGGTGTACAGCCAGTCGTCGCCGCGGGCGCGGGCGATCACCGACAGGTCCGGCGGCGTGGCGCCAAAGAACGCCTTGGCATCCTTCGGCGGCATGGCGATGGTCATCATGTCGCCCACCTTCTCGCCGGAGAACAGCAGGTTCTGGCGGATCTGGTCGTCGGTCAGGCCGATGTCCTTGAGGCGGTTGTACCGCATCATGGACGCGCCGTGGCAGTTCAGGCAGTAGTTGACGAACAGCTTGGCGCCGCGCTGCAGCGAGGAAAGATCGCTGGTCTGCACGGGCGCCGGCTCGAGGGGGTAACCCCCTTCGCTGGCCATTGCGGGCGCGGCGGCAAAGCAGGCGCCGGCCAGCGCGAGAATCGAAAGCAGCTTTTTCATCTTTTGTCCTTGTGCTCTTGTCGGGGTTCGTCCGGGCTCAATGCGGGTGGAACGTGACACGTTCCGGCACTTGCTTGAACTGGCCGACACGGCTCCACAGCGGCATGGTCAGGAAGAAGGCGAAGTACAGCAGGGTTCCCAGCTGCGACACCTTTTCACCCACCGGCGACGGGGGCATGACGCCCAGGTAGCCGAGCACGATGAACACCACCACGAACACGATCAGGATGCTCTTGTGGAAGGCCGGACGATAGCGGATCGATTTCACCGGCGAGTGGTCCAGCCACGGCAGGAAGAACAGGATCACGACCGAGCCGCCCATCACCAGCACGCCCCAGAACTTGGCGTCGATGAAGTAGAAGCCCACGGCCAGGATCACGGCGATGGCAAGCGCGCCCACCTTGATGCGGACGTCCTTGCTACGCAGGAACACCAGGCCGAGCAGCACCGCGAAGAACACCCACAGGATCGGCAGGAAGTTCGAGGTGGTGGCGCGCAGCATCGAGTAGAACGGCGTGAAGTACCAGACCGGCGCGATGTGCGGCGGGGTCTTGAGCGGATCGGCCGGGACGAAGTTGTTCGACTCCAGGAAGTAACCGCCCATCTCCGGGAAGAAGAAGATCACCGCGGAGAAAATCACCAGGAAGCCGCCCACGCCCATCAGGTCGTGCACCGAGTAGTACGGGTGGAAGGGGATGCCGTCCAGCGGCACGCCGTTCTCGTCCTTCTTGGCCTTGATCTCGACGCCGTCCGGGTTGTTCGAGCCCACTTCGTGCAGCGCGATGATGTGCGCGACCACCAGGCCCAGCAGCACCAGCGGCACGGCGATGACGTGGAAGGAGAAGAAGCGGTTCAGGGTCGCGTCGCTCACGACGTAGTCGCCGCGGATGAACAGCGACAGGTCGCCGCCGATCACGGGGATGGCCGAGAACAGGTTCACGATCACCTGGGCGCCCCAGTACGACATCTGGCCCCAGGGCAGCAGGTAGCCCATGAAGGCTTCGGCCATCAGGCACAGGAAGATCAGGCAGCCGAAGACCCAGACCAGCTCACGCGGCTTGCGGTACGAACCGTACAGCAGGCCACGGAACATATGCAGGTACACCACCACGAAGAAGGCCGAGGCGCCGGTGGAATGCATGTAGCGCACCAGCCAGCCCCAGGGCACCTCTCGCATGATGTATTCCACGCTGGCGTAAGCCACGGGAATGCCGGCGGCGTTGAGCGTGCCGTCCGGCTTGTAGTTCATCACCAGGAAGATGCCGGTGACGATCTGGATCACCAGGACCAGCAGGGCGAGCGAGCCGAAGAAGTACCAGAAGTTGAAGTTCTTCGGTGCGTAGTACTTGGAAAGGTGATCTTCCCAGAGTTGGGTTGCGGGGAAGCGCGCGTCGATCCAGCCAAGCAGGCCGGTCGTCTTTACTTGTTTTTCGGCCGCCATGGTCAAGCGTCTCCTTTTTCATCCTTGCCGAT
Source organism: Cupriavidus sp. 8B (assembly GCF_054589115.1). Classification (NCBI taxonomy): domain Bacteria; kingdom Pseudomonadati; phylum Pseudomonadota; class Betaproteobacteria; order Burkholderiales; family Burkholderiaceae; genus Cupriavidus; species Cupriavidus sp. 8B. The sequence goes on from NZ_BAAILO010000210.1 coordinate 45,814, forward strand.
CACGATCTTGGTGTCGGACAGGAACTGGTACGGGGGTACGTCGAGGTTTTGCGGAGCCGGCTTGTTCTTGAACACGCGGCCAGCGAGGTCGAACGTCGAGCCGTGGCAGGGGCAGAGGAAACCGGGGTCGGAGCCGAGCTGGGGATTGGAGCCGGAACCGAAGGGGCCGGAGGGCGAGCAGCCCAGGTGGGAGCAGATGCCCACCACGACCAGCAAATCTTTGTGTTCTGCGCGGGAACGGGTTTCGTTCTTGCAGTACTCGGGCGTCTTCATGGTGAAGGGGACGTCCGAGTTGGGGTCGGCGACTTCGGCATCGGTTTTCTTCAGCGACGCGAGCATTTCCTCGGTGCGCTTGAGGATCCAGACTGGTTTGCCGCGCCATTCAACGGTCATCATCTCGCCCGATTTCAGGGCGCTGATGTCGGCTTCTACCGGAGCTCCGGCGGCCTTTGCCTTCTCTGACGGCGCAAACGTACTGACGAACGGAACAGCTACCGCCACGCCTCCGATGCCGCCAGCGACTGACGTCGCAATCAACCAATTGCGGCGACCCTTATCCACGTTCTTCACGTTTTGCTGGTCACTCATTCCAAACCCCAGGGGATGTCAAATTAGATTTTGCGTCAACCGTAAATTGTACCTTAGGCACATGTGGCATTGAAAGGCACACGGTGATTGTGCGACGTACGATAATCGGCCACAAAAAGGGCTATGTGGCCTGTACGCTTGCGTTACAGGCGGTGATGGGGCAGGCTTTTATCCTGACGACCGTTCAACGGAAGCAACACTGGGAGAAAAGCATGGGGATGATGTCGGAGTTCAAGGCCTTCGCAATGCGGGGCAATGTAGTCGACCTGGCGGTGGGTGTGATTATCGGCGCCGCGTTCGGCAAGATTGTCGATTCCGTGGTGAATGACCTGATCATGCCGGTGGTGGGCCGCATTATCGGCAAACTCGACTTCTCTAACCTTTTCGTGATGCTGGCCGAGCCGCCGGCGGGCGTGCCGCATACGCTCGACGCCCTTAAGAAAGCAGGCGTTCCCGTATTTGCCTATGGGAATTTCCTGACTATTCTGGTCAATTTCATCATTCTGGCTTTCATCATCTTCGTCATGGTGCGCGCCATCATGAAGATGCGCGCCGCCGAACCCGCGCCGGCGCCGGCTGCCACGCCCGAGGATGTGGTGCTGCTGCGCGAGATCCGCGACAGCCTCAAGGTACGCCAGCCCTAAGGCAAACCCAGGCACGCGGCCCGGCCACCACGCCGGGCTCGCGGCATCAGTCCGGCATCAAACCGGGTTGGGAATATCGATAAAGGTATGGCGCAGGCCGAATTGCTGCGCCAGGTGCTCGCCGAGCGACTGGATGCCGTAGCGCTCGGTGGCGTGATGCCCCGCTGCCAGATAGGCAACGCCGCTCTCGCGCGCCAGGTGGGTGGTCTGCTCCGAGATCTCGCCGCTCAGGTAGGCATCCACGCCGGCTGCTACCGCCGCGTCGAAGTAGCCCTGGGCTCCGCCGGTGCACCAGCCCACGGTGCGGATCATCTGCTCGGGGTCCCCGATGGCAAGCGGCTCGCGGTTGAGCACGCCGCCCACATGGGCGGCCAGCGCGGCTAACGGCATGGATTGCGGCAAGGTGCCGGTCCAGCCAAGCTGGCCCTCGCCGAAGCGCCCGGTTGGCGTGAAGCCGAGCTGCAAGCCCAGTTGGGCGTTGTTGCCGAACTCGGGATGGTCGTCGAGCGGCAGGTGATAGGCGAGCAGGTTCACGTCGGCGCCCAGCAACCGCTTCAAACGGGCGTGCTTTTGCCCGATCACGCGGGCATCTTCGTTTTTCCAGAAGTAGCCGTGATGGACCAGGATGGCATCGGCGCCGGCCTCGATGGCGGCTTCGACCAAGGCCAGGCTGGCGGTCACGCCGGTTGCGATGTGCTCCACCTCAGGGCGGCCTTGCACTTGCCATCCGTTCGGGCAATAGTCTTTGTATCGAGGCACTTGAAGCAGGTCGTTCAAGTACAATTCAAGATCTTTTGTTTTCATATCCTGCCCAAAATCCAATATGTTGCGCCGCTTTTGGCTGTTCTTTGCTCAGGCTGTCACCGTTGTGCTGGCAGTGTGGTTCGTCGTGGCCACGCTCAAACCCGAATGGCTGCAGCGCGGCCGGGTGGCCGTGCAATCCGGTTCGCCCATCGTAGCGCTGAAGGAAGTCGTCCCCAATGTGGCCGGCTCCTCCGCGCCGGGCTCGTACAGCGAGGCGGCCCAGCAGGCGATGCCGGCGGTGGTCAACATCTTCACCAGCAAGAACGGCCATAGGCAAACGCCCAATCCGCAGGCAGAAGACCCCTGGTTCCGCTTCTTCTTTGGCGATCGCCTGCCGGAACGCCAGGAGCCGGTATCCAGCCTTGGCTCGGGCGTCATCGTCAGCGCGGAAGGCTACATTCTAACCAACCACCACGTGGTGGACGGCGCCGATGAAATCGAGGTTGCGCTGACGGATGGCCGCAAGGCCAACGCCAAGGTCGTGGGCTCGGACCCGGAAACCGACCTGGCCGTGCTCAAGATCACGCTCAAGGACCTGCCGGCGATCACGCTGGGGCGTATCGAGAACGTCAAGGTAGGCGACGTGGTGCTGGCCATCGGCAACCCCTTCGGCGTCGGCCAGACCGTCACCATGGGCATTGTCTCGGCACTCGGCCGCAGCCACCTGGGCATCAACACCTTCGAGAACTTCATCCAGACCGACGCGGCGATCAACCCGGGCAACTCCGGCGGCGCGCTGGTCGACGCCCAGGGCAACCTGCTGGGCGTCAACACGGCCATCTATTCGCGCTCCGGCGGCTCGCTTGGCATCGGCTTCGCCATTCCGGTGTCCACGGCCAAGCAAGTGATGGAATCCATCATCTCGACCGGCTCCGTGACCCGTGGCTGGATCGGCGTGGAGCCGCAGGACATGACCCCCGAGATCGCCGAGTCGTTCGGCCTCGAAGCCAAGGAAGGGGCGCTGATCGCGGCCGTGGTTCAGGGCGGCCCGGCCGACAAGGCCGGCGTCAAGCCGGGCGACGTGCTGGTCTCGGTGGATGGACAGGGCATTTCCGACACCACTGCCCTGCTCAACGCCATCGCCCAGCTCAAGCCGGGCGCGGAGGCCAAGATGAAGGTAGTGCGCCGTGGCAAGCCAACGGAACTGACGGTGATGATCGGCAAGCGGCCACCGCCGCCACGTCGGGCCCTGCCGCTGGATGAGGAAGAGTAAGCCGGCAGAACAGGCTTTCGGATCCAGTGCTGCCCTGCCCTCGCGTGCAAGCCGCTCCACCTGACCCCGCCCCTTGTGGCGGGGTTTTTGTTTCTGGGTTGGGTGTGCACCCATATTGGGCCGGGCGAGTATCCCCGGCGCTGCGCTGAAAACCGATGGGGGGATAGCAGCCTGCCACTGCGGCGCCAGGGAAGCCGGAAGCTGAAGCGTGCTCGGGAAGGTCCGGCCGCCACGAACCGGAAAGGCTCGCAGTCCGGGCAATCCTGAATGCGCCGGAAGTCTTCGGGCGTTGGGGCGAGGGATCTTCTGCGGGCCCGCTGCCCTCTGCTTGGGCGAAATCAACGGCATTGCGCCATGACTCGCAGGTGCCGCAAGGCCGCTACACAGTCGAGCGGCAACTCGGGAGAGCGTTGCTCACCATCGCCGATACCGCGCGCGCAAAACAAAACGCCGGCATCCTTGCGGATGCCGGCGT
>NZ_BAAILO010000210.1:49682-73387 GCF_054589115.1 Cupriavidus sp. 8B
CAACCACGCCGCCGAGCTGGTTGCCACCAGTTTGGACGAACGTCGACGGGTTTTGGTCGTTGAAGCCATTCACGCCCAGCGCCGAGTTGGCACCCTTGTTCAGGATGTACGTAGCCGAGGCGTACACGTCGGTACGCTTCGACAGCGCGTAGTCGGCGGTCGTCACGAACTGCCACGGGTTAGCCTTGGCGTTACGCATATTCTGGTAGTAAGCGGCGCCCGACAGCGACAGAGCCGGGGTCAGCTGATAGCCCAGACCAACCCAACCCAGGTTCGAGGCGGTGTTCAACGTGCCAGCAGCACCCGGCAGGGTCGCGTTGTTGTAAGCCTTAGCGTAACGGTAGCCAGCGTAGATCTTGGCCGGGCCGAAAGCGTAGGTACCAGCGATGGTGGCGCGGCGGGTCAGCTGTGCGCTGCTGGCACCGAGGCCGTTCGACTGATCATAGGCGGCACCAACCGAGAACGGGCCAGCAGCGTAGCTTGCCAGGAAGCCGTATTCGCGGCCATTCGTGAAGTTACCCGGGGTTTCGTTGCCGTTGTTAGTGAAGCTGTAGAAGGCCGAAGTGGTCAGGCCACCGAAAGTACCGGTGTACTTAACGGTATTGTCGGCGCGGAAAGCGTATTCCGGAGCCGTCGCGGTAATGCTGTAACGGGTCGCAATGGCCATCGGATCATAGATCAGGCCGAAATCATAGAACGTGGTCTGCTGGCGGCCCAGGGTCAGCGTGCCGTACTGGTTCTGCAGGCCGACGTAGGCGGCACGACCGAACAGGCGGCCGCCTTGAGCCGATTTACCGTCGTCGACGCTGAAGCCGCTTTCCAGGACGAAGATGCCCTTCAGACCGCCGCCCAGATCTTCCACGCCACGCAGGCCCCAACGCGATCCGGATTGGTTGCCCGACTGCATAGCCCACAGGTTGTTGCTGTTGGTGTGCGCTGCGTTCGTAGCGTTCTTGTTGGTGTATTCAATACCAGCGTCAACAACGCCGTACAGGGTCACGCTCGATTGGGCATACGCACCACCAGCGGCCAGGGCAGCTACAGCGGCTGCAAACAGTTTCATCTTCATATCGACACTTTCCTTGTCAACTGATTGGGAAATCTTGGCTTGCCCAAGTGCTTGGGCGACGCATTTACCTTCACGTCTGCTGCGTATTATGGGTCAGCCCCCCCGGCCGCTAGAAGGCTTTTTCGTCGTAAACCATGGTTACGGAGGCATTTTGTTGTGATGTCGCAACAGCATACACGGTGATTTTCACCGTTTTGGTGCAAAAGTTGCGGTGCCAAGCCTTGTACTCGCCATTCGGCCCGGCCGTCAATCCGGCTGGGCTTCGCTGGCTGCAGCGTCCACGGCAGCCGGCTTTGCGGTGAATCGGGCCATGATCAGCCCCAACTCATAAAGCGCCACCAAGGGCACTGCCAGCAACAGCTGGGACAGCACATCCGGCGGCGTCACCACGGCGGCGATCACGAAGGCGCCCACGATCACGTAGGGGCGAATCTGCTTTAGCTTCTCCAGCTCGACCACGCCGAAGCGCACCAGCACGATCACGACCACCGGCACCTCGAAGGTAATGCCGAAGGCCAGGAACATGGTCATGGCGAAGCTGAGGTACTTGTCGATGTCGGTCGACATCTCGGCCCCCAGCGGGGCGTTGTAGTGCGCCATGAAATGGAACACCGTGGGAAACACGAGGAAATAGGCAAACGCCACGCCGCAGATAAACAGGATATAGCTGCTGCTCACCAGCGGCACGATCAACCGCTTCTCATGCTGGTACAAGCCGGGCGCAACGAACTGCCATATCTGGTAGAGCACCCAGGGCAGCGCTATCAGGAAGGCCACCAGCAGCGTCACCTTCATCGGCACGAAGAAGGAGCCGGTGACATCGGTGACGATCATCCTGCCGCCCTTGGGCAGCGATTCCATCAACGGCTTGGCAAACAGGTTGTAGATGTTTGGCGCCCAGTACACCAGGCTGACGAACACCAGGATCACGCCCGACGCAGCCTTGACGATACGCGAGCGCAACTCCACCAGGTGAGAGATGAAGGTTTCCTGCTGACCATCGTCTTGAGGGTCTTGGGGATCTTGGGAACGGGAGTCGCTCATGGCGTGGACCGCTCAGCCGGGGTGGCTGGCATCGAGGAATCAGTGGCGATACAACGGCACGGCGCGCAAGTCGGAACGCACGACAGCGATGGCCGGCCGGGTACCGGCGTGTGGACAAGCCCCTTCATGCTCACTCGAAGAAAGAGCGGGCGGGACCGGTGGCGGGACGGTGGCGCTTGACGCGCGCGGCGCCGGATTGCGCCCACACGCGTACATTGTGCTGGCGCTTGTACCACAAGGGCTGCGCGCCTTGCTTGACGCGCCAGCTCTTGCGGCCGTTGTGGGCCTTGTGCGCCGTGTCCCAGGATGGCACGTAGCCGCTGGGCGGGCTTGCCCCCTCCTGCGCGCTGGAATCGGTGCCGGTCAGCGCATCGTTCAGGGCCTGGCCGTGCTCGTGCACTTCCTTGTGGATAGTGCGCTCTACATCACGCGCGGCGTCCTCGAACTCCGTGCGCATCTTGCGCAGTTCGTCGAGTTCGACCTCGCGGCTGACTTCTGCCTTCACATCGTTGATATAGCGCTGCGCGCGGCCGACCAGTGCGCCGACCGTGCGCGCCACCTTCGGCAGCCGCTCGGGACCGATCACCACCAGCGCCACCGCGCCGATCAGTGCAAGCTTGGAAATGCCGAGATCGATCATGCGAAGTTCGAAAGGATGAGGCCGCAACAACGGCCGCCCCGGCCAGCGCACAGATCGTCACGCTGGCGAGCGTGGCAAAGCGAACGTGGCCGGCAAGGCATTGCTGCCAGTAGGAAGGGCATCAGGCGTGCTGGCAAGAGTGGGATCGCGCTTACTGCTGGCGCGACTTTTCCTTGGCTTCGACGTCGATGGTGGTGGCGTCGCGCAGCTCCTTGGCGGGCGCGTCCGGAGCGTCAGCGGGATTGCCGTTGGCATCCTTCATGCCGTCCTTGAAGCCCTTCACGGCGCCGCCGAGGTCCTGGCCGATATTGCGCAGCTTCTTGGTGCCAAAGACCAGCATGACGATCACCAGCACGATGAGCCAGTGCCAAATGCTAAACGAACCCATTTTCTGCTCCTGATGAAGCCTGGGGCGGCGCCTTGCCATCCCGGCTTGTTGTTCCGTCACTGAAGGCCATGCCGGGCGACGGTTGCCGGCACGGCATCTGACCGAGGGCCACACGGCCCGCGGTCCTGCATGGGTTGGCTGCCAGGCTGGCTTGAGGCCAGCCGTTAAGGCAGCGGCACCTTCCACTGGTTGCGCGGGCCGCCAAGCACGTGCAGATGGAGGTGGTACACCTCCTGTCCGCCATCCGGACCGGTATTGATGACCGTCCGGAAACCATTGCCACAGCCTGCCGCGCGCGCCAACTCGGGCACTTTCAACATCATTTTAGCAAGCACCGCGCTTTCACCGGGTCCGCAATCGGCCAGCGAATCGACATGCACCTTGGGAATGAGCAGGAAGTGTACCGGGGCTTTCGGGTGGATATCATGGAAAGCCAGCATTTCGTCGTCTTCATACACCTTGCGCGACGGTAGCTGGCCGGCCACGATCCGGCAGAAGAGGCAATTGTGCGGTGAATTCATGAAAATTTCGTTGCGCGCAGCAAATCAGGCTGCGATTTCGCCGTGAACCTGCCAGAAACCCGTCGGGATCCCGTCAGAAACGTCAGAAACGCTGATCCGGGTACATCGGCTTGCTGTCGTTCAGGTAGAGCCAGCCCTTGACGATACGATACAACATCCACAGGGACAGCACGCCCCATACCGCGAAGGCCAACGGTATCAGGATCACCGTGGCAAACAGCACGCCCCCCAGGATGGCCCACGCCACCGACCACCAGAAGGACCGGATCTGCCAGGCAAAGTGGGAACCGTAGAGGGTGCCCTGCGTGTCGTCACGCTTGACGTACCCCACCACGATGGCGATCAGCGCGGTGATGCCGCCAGTCAGCCAGAAAATGGCGTACAGGGCATAAAGAATGTGCGTCAGCTTGCGCAGGCTGGCGAGCCGATCGTTGTCAGCGGTGATCACATCCCCCATCGTCGTTGCTCCTCAAAGCGGCTCGAATCTGCTGGTAGCTGCGGGTTGCCCGGCCGGCCGGCGCGAGAATTCAGCTGCCGTCGGCCTTGCGCTGGGCTTTTTCCTCGAGGCCGGACAGGCCTTCGCGGCGGGCCAGTTCGTTGACCACGTCGGCCGGCTTCAGGCCGAAGCGGGCGAGCAGCACCATGCTGTGGAACCAGAGATCGGCCACTTCGTACACCACCTTGCCGACTGCCTCAGGGCCCAGGCCGGCGGCGCGGGCGTCCTTGGCTGCCATCACGGTCTCGGTGGCTTCCTCGCCGATCTTCTTCAGGATGGCGTCGTCGCCCTTGTGGAACAGGCGTGCCACATAAGACTTGTCCGGATCGCCGCCGTTCTCCGGCTTGCGCGACTCCAGCACGGCGGCCAGGCGGGCCAGCACGTCCGCGCTGCTCAAGTGTTGCTCGCTCATGGCTTGGCCGCGTAAATGGTGGACGGATCCTTGAGCACGGGCTCGACGGTCTGCCAGTCGCCGTTGTCGGCGTCGCCTTCGAACTTCTGGAAGAAGCAGGAGTGGCGCCCGGTGTGGCAGGCGATGCCGTCGTTCTGGGTGACCTTGAGCAGGACTACGTCTTCGTCGCAATCCAGGCGCATTTCGTGCACCTTCTGCACGTGACCGGATTCCTCGCCCTTGTGCCACAGGCGCTTGCGCGAGCGCGACCAGAATACGGCCTCGCCGATCTCCGCGGTGCGCTGGAGCGCTTCGCGGTTCATGAACGCAAACATCAGCACGTCGTTCGAGCCGACTTCCTGGACGATCACCGGCACCAGGCCGTTGTCGTCCCACTTAACCTTGTTGAGCCACTTCTTTGCCATGTCGGTTCGCCGTGTTCAGATTCGCACCGGAATGCCCTCGCGGGCCATGAATGCCTTTGCTTCGCCAACGGTGTGCTCGCCGTAGTGGAAGATGCTGGCGGCCAGCACCGCGTCGGCGTGCCCCAGCTTGATGCCGTCGGCCAGGTCCTTCAGGCCGCCCACGCCGCCCGAGGCGATCACCGGCACCGACACCGCGTCGCTGACAGCCCGCGTGAGCTCGAGGTCGAAGCCGCTCTTGGTGCCGTCGCGGTCCATGCTGGTGAGCAGCAGCTCGCCGGCGCCGCGCGCGGCCATCTCGCGTGCCCATTCCACGGCGTCCAGGCCCGTGGCCTTGCGCCCGCCGTGGGTGAAGACTTCCCAGCGCGCCGGCTCGCCGGGCGCGGAGCTGCGCTTGGCGTCGATCGCGACCACGATGCACTGCGAGCCGTAGCGCGCGGTGGCGTCCGACACCAGCTGCGGGTTGGCGATGGCCGAGGAGTTGACGCTGATCTTGTCCGCGCCGGCATTGAGCAGGCGCCGCACGTCTTCCACGGCGCGCACGCCGCCGCCCACCGTCAGCGGGATGAAGACCTGGGAGGCAACCGCCTCGATGATGTGCAGGATCAGGTCGCGGCCGTCGCTGGTCGCGGTGATGTCAAGAAAAGTGATTTCATCAGCACCCTGCTCGTCGTAACGGCGGGCGATCTCGACCGGGTCACCCGCGTCGCGCAATTCGACGAAGTTGACACCCTTGACCACCCGCCCGTTGGTCACGTCGAGGCAGGGGATGATACGTTTGGCTAGCATGGGATTCCTTGCCCGCCACGGCGCTGCACGCATGCACAGCGCCGGTGGCTGCAATTGTCGCGCGCGAGGCGCGTTGTCTTACTGCTCGGCGCCGAGCTTGTCGGCAAGCGCCTGGGCTTCAGCGAAATTGAGGTCGCCCGAATAGATCGCGCGGCCGCAGATGACGCCTTCGACACCATCCTTTTGCACGCGGCACAGGCGTTCGATATCGGCCAGGTCGGACAGCCCGCCGCTGGCGATCACCGGAATCGTCGCCGACTGCGCCAGCTTGACGGTGGCATCGATGTTGATGCCCTGCAGCATGCCGTCGCGGCCGATGTCGGTGTAGATGATGGCTTCCACGCCGTAGTCCTCGTACTTGCGCGCGAGGTCCGCGACTTCGTGGCCGGTCAGCTTGCTCCAGCCGTCGGTGGCGACCTTGCCTTCGCGGGCGTCCAGGCCAACGATGATATGGCCACCGAACGCCGTGCAGGCATCCTTGAGGAAACCCGGATTCTTGACCGCGGCAGTGCCGATGATCACGTACGACAGGCCGCCGTCGAGCCAGCGCTCGATAGTATTCAGGTCGCGGATGCCGCCGCCGAGCTGGATCGGGATCTCATCGCCCACCTCGGCGATGATGGCCTTGATGGCAGCTTCATTGCGGGGCTTGCCCACGAACGCACCATTGAGGTCGACCAGGTGCAGGCGCCGTGCGCCCTGCTCCACCCAGTGACGTGCCATGGCGGCGGGATCTTCGGAAAAGACGGTGGCCTGGTCCATGTCGCCTTGTTTAAGGCGTACACATTGACCGTCCTTCAGGTCGATGGCCGGAATGAGCAACATAAGTGTGACGAGCGTGATTGAGTGAAAGAGAAAATTGAGCTAGCCACCGTGGCCGGCCAACTCGGTCCCGAAAAAGCCGCTATCGAGGTTCAAGGATTCCAGTGCACAAAGTTCCGGTACAGCTGCAAGCCCATGGCGGCGCTCTTTTCCGGGTGGAACTGCGTGGCAAAAATATTATCGCGCGCCACCGCGCTCGTAAATACGACACCGTAGTCGGTTTCGCCGGCGATATGCGCCGGATCCTGCGCATGCACGTAGTAACTATGCACGAAATAGAACCAGCTTTCATCAGGAATGCCAGCCCACAGCGGATGGGAGCGCGCTTGCCGCACCCGGTTCCAGCCCATCTGCGGCACCTTGTAGCGCGAGCCGTCCGGCTGGGTCATGCCCTCCAGCTCGAAGCGGATCACCTCGCCGGGCAACAGCCCCAGGCAAGGCGTGCTGCCGTCCTGCGCCCTACTTTCCTTGCTGAAGTCGAACAGCATCTGTTCGCCAACGCACACTCCCAGCATCGGCTTGCTGGCAGCGGCCTCGATCACCGCCTGCTGCAAGCCGGAAGCGCCCAGCGCGCCCATGCAGTCGGGCATTGCCCCTTGGCCGGGCAGCACCACGCGGTCCGCCGCGCGGATCGCCTCGGGCTGGTCCACCACCTGCACGTCCGCCTCAGGCGCCGCCGCACGCAGGGCCTGCGCCACCGAGCGCAGGTTGCCCATGCCGTAATCCACAATTGCTATGGTAGTCATGATTTCAAAACAGGCAACAATGTCTTAAGCCCGTCCACAATGAATTCCACGGCCAGCGCCGACAGGATCAGTCCCATCAAGCGCGTGCCGATATTGATGCCAGTGCGGCCGATCACGCGCGCGATCGGGTCCGCGGCGCGGAACACTATATATACCACTGCGCCCAGCGCGATCCCAATTCCGACCAGAATCAGCAACTGATACCAGTGCTGGGTCTTGCCGGCATAGACGATCACCGTGCTGATCGAGCCGGGCCCGGTCAGCAAGGGCAGCGCCAGCGGCACCACCGCGATGCTGGCCTTGGCTTCCGCCTCGTCCTCTTCCTCGGGCGTCGCCTTGGTGCGACCGGTCTGGGCATTCAGCATGTTCATCGCCATCATGATCATGATGAGGCCGCCGCCCACCTGCAGCGAGGCCACCGAGATGTTGAAGAACTCAATGATCTGCTGGCCCAGCAAGGCGGAGATGCCCACTACCGTCGCCACCGAGATCGCCGCGATCTTGATGGTATGCCGCTTTTCTTCCTCGGTCTGCTGGGTAGTCAGGCTGATGAAGAACGGGATGGCCCCGATCGGGTTGATCAGCGCCAGCAGCGAGATGAACGACTTAAGCGTATCCATCGGGTTGGGCTAATGTCGCGCTAATGCCGCGTCGGTGCCGCATCGGCACCACGTTGATCGGAGGTTTGCCGCCGGCGGCGCAGAACGCGCCGCCATGCGAGGCTGGTGGACGCCGTTCAGGCTCAGCCGACGAGGGTGCCCTTGGTCGACGGAATCGTGTTGCCGGCGCGCGGATCCATTTCCACCGCCATGCGCAGCGCACGGCCGAAGGCCTTGAACACGGTTTCGCATTGATGGTGGGCATTGATGCCGCGCAGGTTGTCGATATGCAGCGTTACCGCGGCATGGTTGACGAAGCCGCGGAAGAACTCGATGGTCAGGTCCACGTCGAAGCTGCCCACCCGCGCGCGGGTGAACGGCACGTGGAACTCCAGGCCGGGACGGCCGGAGAAGTCGATCACCACGCGCGACAGGCATTCGTCCAGCGGCACATAGCTGTGGCCGTAGCGGGTGATGCCCTTCTTGTCGCCGATAGCCTTGGCAACGGCCTGGCCAAGCGCGATGCCGACGTCTTCCACCGTGTGGTGGTCATCGATATGGGTGTCGCCGCTGGCTTCAACCTCGAGGTCGAACATGCCATGGCGGGCGATCTGGTCCAGCATGTGGTCGAGGAACGGCACGCCGGACGCCAGTTTCTGGCGGCCGGTGCCATCGAGATTCAGCGAAACGCGAATTTGCGTTTCCGAAGTATTGCGGGTGACCTCTGCAACACGCATGGTGTTAATCCTGCAACGCTGCCTGGAAGGCAGCGAGAAATTGCGCGTTCTCTTCGGGAGTGCTGACCGTGACGCGCAGACAGTTGGCCAGCAATGGGTGCATTTTACCCACGTTCTTGATCAAAACCTTGCGCGCGAGCACCCCGTCGAACACGCGGGCGGAATCGGCGACGCGCACCAGCAGGAAATTCGCGGCGCTCGGGTACACCGTCACGCCCGGCAAGGCAGCCAGGGCGCTGGCCACGGTGGCGCGCTCGGCGCGCAGTTGCGCAGCCTGCTGGTCCAGCACATCGACGTGCTCCAGCACGAACAGCGCGGTGGCCTCCGTCAGCACATTGACGTTGTACGGCGGGCGCACCTTGTCGAGCTGCGAGAGCCATTCCGGTGCGCCGGCCAGGTAACCCAGCCGGATGCCGGCCAGGCCCAGCTTGGACACGGTACGCATCACCAGCAGGTTGCCGAACTCGGCCAGGCGCGGCATCCAGGTGTCCTGGGCGAATGGCTGGTAGGCCTCGTCGACCACCACCAGGCTCTGGCAAACCTCGCCCTGGGCGGCACGCACGATGGCTTCCATGTCATCCGCATCGAACAGGTTGCCGGTGGGATTGTTGGGGTAGGCCAGGTAGATGATGGCCGGCTGGTGCTCGGCCATGGCCGCGAGCATGGCGGCACGGTCGAGCGTGAAATCCGCCTTGAGCGGCACGCCGACGAATTCCAGCCCGGCAAACTGGGCGGACATGGCGTACATGACGAAGCCCGGCACCGGTGCCAGCACCTTGGCGCCCGGCCTGGCGGCGGCCAGCGACAACATGCTGATGATCTCGTCCGAGCCGTTGCCCAGCAGCACGTCCATACCCGCGGGCACGTCCATGACCGTTTTCAGGCGCGCGCGCAGCACTTCGCTGCTAGGCACCGGGTAGCGGTTCAACGCCACCTCGGCCAGCCGCGCGGCCAGCTTTGCGCGCAGCGCCTCGGGCAGCTGGTAGGGGTTTTCCATCGCGTCCAGCTTCACCAGACCGTGCGAATCCGGCACATGGTAGGCGCCCATGGCGCGTACGTCGTCACGGATGATGCGTTCGATCAGGGAAGGCTGCACTACGGACATTGGATTACCTCTTGGGTCGGTGGTCGGTGCGGATTGCGGGTATCTGGCCGGCTCCTGGACAAACCCGGGAGCCCGGCCGCTTTGCCTAAAGTGCGCTTCAGTTGCGCCTCAGGCGGTATTCGGCACTCCGGGCGTGGGCCTGCAAGCCCTCGCCGTAGGCCAGCTCGGCGGCGATCTGGCCGAGCATCTGGGCGCCCTGCTCGCTCACTTCGATCAGGCTGGAGCGCTTCTGGAAGTCATACACACCCAGCGGCGACGAGAAACGCGCGGTGCGCGAGGTCGGCAGCACATGGTTGGGCCCGGCACAGTAGTCGCCCAGCGACTCGCTGGTGTAGCGGCCCAGGAAGATGGCGCCGGCGTGGCGGATCTTCTCGGCCCAGTGGCGCGGGTTCTCGGCGGAAATCTCCAGGTGCTCCGGCGCGATCGCGTTGGCGATCTCGCAGGCCTCGTCCATGTCGCGTACCCGGATCAGCGCGCCGCGCCCGGACAGCGAGGCACGGATGACATCGCGGCGCGGCATGGAATCAAGCTGGCGGTGGATGCTCTCCTCCACCTGGGCCAGGTAGTTCGAGTCCGGGCACAGCAGGATGGATTGCGCGAGCTCATCGTGCTCGGCCTGCGAGAACAGGTCCATCGCCACCCAGTCCGGATCGGTGGTGCCGTCGCAGATCACCAGGATCTCGGACGGGCCGGCGATCATGTCGATGCCGACGGTGCCGAACACGCGGCGCTTGGCCGCCGCCACGTAGGCGTTGCCCGGGCCAACGATCTTGTCGACCTGGGGCAGCGCGCCCGTGCCGTAGGCCAGCGCGCCAATCGCCTGCGCGCCGCCGATGGTGAACACGCGGTCCACGCCGGCTATCTGCGCGGCGGCCAGCACCAGCTCGTTGCGCACGCCGCCCGGCGTGGGCACGACCATGATGACTTCCTTGACGCCGGCCACGCGCGCGGGGATGGCGTTCATCAGCACGGACGACGGGTACGCCGCCTTGCCGCCCGGCACATAGATGCCGACGCGGTCCAGCGGGGTCACCTTCTGTCCCAGCACGGTGCCGTCGGATTCGGTGTATTCCCAGCTGTGGCTGCCGCACTCGATCTTCTGCTTCTCGTGGTAGGCGCGCACGCGCGCCGCCGCAGTCTCCAGCGCCGCGCGGCGCTTGGGCTCGAGTTCGTCGAGCGCCGCTTCGAGCTTGGCCGGCGAGATCTCCAGCGCGGCCATCGAGGCGGCTTCGACGCGGTCAAAGCGTTGCGTGTATTCCAGCACCGCGGCGTCGCCGCGTGCCTTCACATCGGCAAGGATCTGCGCCACGGCGCGATCGATGGCGTCGTCTTCACCGGCTTCAAACGCCAGCACCTTGCGCAACTCGGCGGCAAAGCCCTGCTCGGTTGAATCCAGCCGGCGGATTTCGAGGTTTTCCATAGAATTTTCGTTCATGACTCCATTCCCCAGGCTCTCTCCTGCGCGGCATCAAGCCAGCGCGGCGGAGGCCCGTTCAAACGCGTCGAGAATCGGGGCAAGCCGCTCACGCTTGAGTTTGAGAGCAGCCTGGTTGACCACCAGGCGCGACGATATCTGCACGATCTCTTCCACTTCGACCAGGTTGTTGGCACGCAGGGTCCCACCGGTGCTGACCAGGTCGACAATGGCGTCAGCCAGTCCCACCAGCGGCCCGAGTTCCATCGAGCCATACAGCTTGATCAGGTCCACGTGCACGCCCTTCTTGGCGAAGTGCTCGCGCGCGGTCTGCACATACTTGGTGGCCACGGCCAGCCGCGCGCCCTGGCGCACCGCGCTGGCGTAGTCGAAACCGGCCGAGGTCGCCACCGACATGCGGCATTTGGCGATATTCAGGTCGATCGGCGCGTACAGCCCGGCCATGCCGTGTTCCATCAGCACGTCCTTGCCCGCCACGCCGAAGTCGGCCGCGCCGTATTGCACGTAGGTCGGCACGTCTGAGGCGCGCACGATGATGACGCGCACGTCCGGATCGGAGGTGGGCAGGATCAGCTTGCGCGAGGTTTCCGGATCCTCGGTGACATGGATGCCGGCCGCCTCGAGCAGCGGCATGGTTTCGGTGAAGATCCGGCCCTTGGAGAGGGCCAGCGTCAACTGGGTCGGGGAGGGGCTCATCTGCGTCCTTTTATCTTTTCGTGCGCTCAGGCGATGCGGCGGATCTTGGCGCCCACGGCCGACAGCTTGTCTTCCATGCGGTCATAGCCACGGTCGAGGTGATAGATGCGGTCGATCACGGTCTCGCCCTCGGCCACCAGGCCGGCGATCACCAGGCTGGCAGAGGCGCGCAGGTCGGTCGCCATCACCTTGGCGCCCGACAGACGGGGCACGCCGGTGACCACCGCGGCATTGCCTTCCACCGCGATGTCGGCGCCCAGCCGGTTCAGCTCCTGCACGTGCATGAAGCGGTTTTCGAAAATGGTTTCGGTAATGCGGGCCACCCCGCCCGCCACGCTGTTCAGCGCCATGAACTGCGCCTGCATGTCGGTCGGGAAGGCCGGGTATTCTGAGGTGCGAAAGCTCACCGACTGCGGGCGCTGGGCCATCTTCAGGCGGATCCAGTCCTCGCCGGTCTCGATGGCAGCGCCGGTTTCGCGCAGCTTGTCGAGCACCGTGTCCAGGATGTGCGGCGACACGCCGCGCAGCACCACGTCGCCCAGCGTCGCGGCGGCCGCACACAGGAAGGTGCCGGCCTCGATGCGGTCGGCGATCACGGCGTGGCTGGCGCCATGCAGGCGCTCCACGCCCTGCACCACCAGGCGGTCGGTGCCGATGCCCTCGATGCGGGCGCCCATCTTGACCAGCAGGTTGGCCAGGTCGGTCACCTCAGGCTCGCGCGCGGCGTTCTCGAGCACGGTCTCGCCGTCGGCCAGCGTGGCGGCCATCAGCAGGTTCTCGGTGCCGGTCACGGTGATCATGTCGGTCACCACGCGCGCGCCCTTCAAGCGCTTGGCGCGGGCATGGATAAAGCCGTGCTCGATGCTGATCTCGGCGCCCATGGCCTGCAGGCCCTTGATGTGCTGGTCGACCGGTCGCGCGCCAATGGCGCAGCCGCCGGGCAACGACACACGCGCCTCGCCGAAGCGCGCCACCAGCGGGCCCAGCACCAGGATCGAGGCGCGCATGGTCTTGACCAGTTCGTAGGGGGCCTCTGGCGAGTTGACGTCGGCGCCGTTGAGCGTCACTTGCGCGCCATCCTGCTCGGCCTTCATGCCCATCTGGCGCAGCAGCTTGAGCGTGGTGCCCACGTCCTGCAGCCTGGGAACGTTGTCGAGTGAGATGGTGTCCGCGCTAAGCAGCCCGGCGCACAGGATCGGCAGCGCAGCGTTCTTGGCGCCGGATACGCGGATCTCGCCTCGCAGCGGGCCATTGCCCTGGATCTCGAGTTTGTCCATGTTCTTTCAATTCCGGCCGGCCGCCCGCTGGCGTCCGGCATGGTTCATTACGGTCCGTGGCGGTGCGTCAAGGGCGCGCCGCCGCAGCATCTGGTACCCGTGGGCCGCCGCGCGTGGTGCGGGCCCTGTTTGTCATGTCCGGCCTGTCGGGCGGCCAGCTTGTTGGTCCGTATTTTTTTGTGCGGGGCCGGCTGGTTCCGGCGCTTACTGCTTGCCCTCGCCCGCCTGCGCCTGCCATTCGGCCGGCGTCAGCGTCTTCATCGACAGCGCATGGATCTCGGCGCGCATGCGGTCGCCCAGCGCGGCGTAGACCTGCTGGTGCCGCTGGATCAGGCGCTTGCCGTCAAACTGGGCGCTGACGATGGTGGCAAAGAAGTGCTGGCCGTCGCCCTCCACTTCCAGGTGTTCGCAGGACAGCCCTTGGGCGATATAGTCCCTGACTTGTTGGGGTGTAGGCAGCATGATGGTCTTTTCGCGTTGATTCGCTTGCGTTTCCGGATCTGGATAGACGGGCTCTTGGCTTTCTGCTCTTGTGCTCTTGTGCTCTTGCGGGCGGCGTTCAGTGGCGCAGCTTGTAGCCGCTCTTGAGCAGCTGCAGCGCGACCGTGGCAAGCACCACGAAAGCCGTACCCACGACTGCGAGGCTGAAGGTCGGCGCCACGTCGGAGACACCGAAGAAGCCATAGCGGAAGCCGTCGATCATGTAGAAGAACGGATTGGCATGCGACACCGCCTGCCAGAAGGGAGGCAGCGAGTGGATCGAATAAAACACGCCGGACAGGAAGGTGGCCGGCATGATCAGGAAGTTCTGGAAGGCCGCGAGCTGGTCGAACTTCTCGGCCCAGATCCCGGCGATCAGCCCCAGCGTGCCAAGGATCGCCGCACCCAGCACGGCAAACACCAGGATCCACGCGATATTGGCGAAGTGCAGGTTGGCGAACCAGGCCGTCACCAGCAGCACACCCAGGCCCACGGCCAGGCCGCGCACGATGGACGCCACCACGTAGGCGCCGAACATCTCCCAGTGCGACAGCGGCGGCAGCATGATGAACACCAGGTTGCCGGTGATCTTGGATTGGATCAGCGACGACGAACTATTGGCGAAGGCGTTCTGCAGCACGCTCATCATCACCAGGCCCGGCACCAGGAAGGCGGTATAGCTGATCTGGTCGTACACCTTCACCCGGTTCTCCAGCACATGGCCGAAAATCAGCAGGTACAGGATCGCGGTGAGCACTGGCGCGGCCACGGTCTGGAAGCTGACCTTCCAGAAACGCAGCACTTCCTTGTAGAGCAGGGTGCGAAAGCCCACCAGCCCCCCCACCGCCATCGGCGCGAGGTGCGTGTTGATGGCCTCTTGCGTGCCGTCGAATTCAGTTGGCATCTTCATGCTGCAGCCTCCACCGCCGTATCCGGCAGCGCACCCGGCATATGACCTTCGCGCCGCATGATCTGCACGAACACGTCCTCCAGGTCTGCCTTGTTGATTTCCATGTCTTCGATCTCGCAGCCGGCCTCGCGGCAAGCGGCCAGGATCGGCTCCACCGCCGGATAGCCCGACAGGCGCAGGCGCACGGCACGCTCGCCCGGATTGGAGGACGGCATGCGCAGCGGCTCGAGCGCGGCCGGCAACGTGCCTCGGGAGAACGTCAGCGCCAGCTGCAACCCGGCGAACTGGCTCAGCAGGTTGCTGGTGCGGTCCAGCGCCACCACCTCGCCGAACTTGAGCATGGCGATGCGGTCGCACAGCGCCTCGGCTTCTTCGAGGTAGTGGGTGGTGAGGATAATGGTGTGGCCTTCGCGATTCAGGCGCGAGATGAACTTCCACAGCGTCTGGCGCAACTCCACGTCGACCCCGGCGGTGGGCTCGTCGAGCACGATGACCGGCGGCCGGTGCACCAGCGCCTGGGCCACCAGCACCCGCCGCTTCATGCCGCCGGAGAGCTGGCGCATATTGGCGTCGGCCTTGTTGGTGAGATCCAGGTTGGCCATGATCTCGTCGATCCAGTCGTCATTGCGGGTCAGGCCAAAATAGCCGGACTGCAGGCGTAGCGTCTCGCGCACCGTGAAGAAGGGATCGAAGACCAGCTCCTGCGGCACCACGCCCAACATGCGCCGCGCCAGCCGGTAATCGGACACCACGTCGTGGCCGAGCACGCTGACGCTGCCGGAATCGGCACGGTTCAGGCCCGCCAGGATGGAGATCAGCGTGGTCTTGCCTGCACCGTTGGGGCCGAGCAGGCCGAAGAATTCGCCCCGCTCGACGGTGAAGCTGACGCCCTTGAGCGCTTGCAGGTTGCGGTAGCGCTTGCGAACATTTTTGAGTTCGATGGCTTTCATGGCCGGATACTGTTTGGCAGACGCGTCGGGCTTTTGTGGGCTCGCACGCCGGCCTCCTTGAAATGGCGGGGACCGCCTGGGTGCTTCGACCGTGTCTTGTCCGAGCCTTATATGCCGGAACGGTCGAACAACCCGGAATTATAGGGGATGCGGGAGCAGTCCCGCTTTGAGCGCGAGGCGTGGCGCGAGCCATCGCCCGGGCATCGCGGTAGCAAGCGCAGATCAGCAGCTTGCCACGGATGCCGGTTCAATGTCGGTGGGAAACGGTGTCTTGCGCGCCCCGCGCGCCCGTGGCGCCCGCCTGGGCGCCAACTTGCAGCAGGGAATCGACGCCGTACAGCGTGGCCAGCTCAGCCAACTGGGCCGGTACGCCAACGAACGCGAGCGACTGGCCGCGGCTGCCGGCATCGCGCTGCCAGGCCAGCAGCACGGCGACGGCGGCGGAGTCGACCTGGGTCAGCTTGCTGCAGTCCACCTGGGCTTCGCCCTGGGCCAGGCGTGCCAGCCCGTCACGCAGCACGGTGGCGGCGTTGCGGTTGGTCAGCGAGGTGTCGAGCGAAAGCATCTGGCAGCGGTCCGGGGATGCGGGTCTGGAAAAAAGCACTCCCGCGAGTACGGGAGCGCTCATTGTAGAACACTTCGGCCAGCCATGCTGCGCCGCGGCCTGCCTTGCAGGCAGGCAAGCAGGCTCAGTTCTTGGCGTTGGCGAGCTGGCGGTTGCGGTCCTGCAGCGTCTTGATCACGCCGTCCACGCCCTGCTGGCCCACGATGGTGTTGAAGCTGCCCTTGTAGGCTTCGGTCAGCCAGGCGCCCAGCACGTTGATGTCATAGACCTTCCAGCCTTGCGGGGTCTTCTCGAGGCGGTAGTCGAGCTGGATCGGCTCGCCCTTGTTGATGACCTGGGTGCGGATGGTGGCGTCGGTATCGTCCGGGCTGCCGCGGTACGGGCGGAACTGCACGGTCTGGTCGCGGATCTGCGCGATGGCGCCCGAATAGGTCCGGATCAGCAGGGTCTTGAACTCGTCGGCAATCTGCTTTTGCTGCTCGGGCGTGGCCTTGGACCAGTTGCGGCCCATGGCGATCTGCGTGGTCTTCTGGAAATTCGCGTTGGGAAGGATCTTCTGCTCCACCAGCGCCGAGATCTTGCCGATGTTCCCGGCCTGCATGTCCTTGTCCGCCTTGACCGAAGTCATCACGTCGCCGACCACGGCCTTGACCAGCCCGTCGGGCGTGCTGGCATCCTGCGATTGAGCGTGGGCGGCGCCGGCAAAGGCAACCACGGTAAGAAAAGGCAGCAACAGTCGCTTCAGCATATCTTGTCCTTATCAATTCGATAACGCAGGGGCACCGCAGTATGGCAGCCTTGCGCGTCCCGGCCCCAAGGCCGGTAATGGTCATGCGCCCAGTTGGAGTTCGGGCGAGGCCTGCGAGTTCGCGGCGCCGGAGCTTCCGGCGCCACATCTTCATACTTTGTTGCACCGCTCACAGCGGCGACACGAGCTGCAACAACGCCCGCTCAACGCAGGCGGAAATTGCCCATATTGCCAGGCATCTGCACGGGCGGCGTGGGCAGTGACTGATTTTCCTGCGTGGCGTCCGGCGGCGGGCTGGTCGGCACGGTATCGTCATGCTCCGGCGGGTTGCCATCATAGATCTGGTACTCGCGGCGCTGCAGGTACGCGTCGCGCATGAAGGCGTACTTGTCGAGCGCCGCCATTTCGATCAGGCCCGTGGCGCCAAGCAGCGAGGCCCGGGCGTTGATGACACGCACCCCGAACAGCGAGTTGCGCAGCCACACGGGATCGATATACGCCGACGGATCGATCTGGCGGTCGACCAGCATGCCGGCAGTATCGCGCACCGTGCTCGGCCCGAACAGCGGCAGCACGAGGTACGGGCCTGCCGGCGCCCCCCATACGCCCAGCGTCTGGCCGAAATCCTCCTTGTACTTCGGCAAGCCGGCCGGCGTGGCGATGTCGATCAGGCCGCCAATGCCCAGCACGCTGTTGATGACCACGCGCATGGAGTCTTCCGCGGCGCGGGTGGGCTTGCCCTGCAGCAGGTTGTTGACGGCCGAGTAGACATCGCTCACGTTGGAAAATGCGTTGTCGATCGCGGTGCGGATCGGCGACGGAACGTAATCGGCGTACACCTGGGCGACCGGGCGCAGCACGGTCCTGTCGACGGCGTCGTTGACCTTGAAGACTTCCCGGTTGAGGGGCTCGAGGGGATCCTTCGGGTTGGCCGTCGGGCCGGTTGCGCAACCTGCCGCCAGCCATGCGACCGACGCTGCCAGCAACCAGTTTCGTCCCGCACGCCAGCGCGCAGCAGCACGCTTGCCGGTCATTTCAATCCCCCCGCTGCACCGCTGGCGGCTCCGGCTCCGGCTCCAGTTCCAGCGGCAGCGCCGCCGGCGCTGTTGCCACCGGCCCCTGCATCGGCGGCCTTGTTGTACAGGAACTGCCCGATCAGGTTCTCCAGCACCACGGCCGATTGCGTCATGGTGATGCGCGAGCCTTCCGCCAGCATGGCGGTATCGCCGCCCGCCTCAAGGCCCAGGTACTGCTCCCCGAGCAAGCCGGAGGTCAGGATCTTGGCCGAGGTGTCCTTGGGAAACTGGTAGCGCTTTTCCAGGTTGATGGTCACGGTCGCCTGGTAGGTCTTGTCGTCGAAGCGGATATCGGCCACCCGGCCCACCACCACGCCGGCACTCTTTACCGGGGCGCGCGGCTTCAGGCCGCCGATATTATCGAAGCGCGCCTGCACCGAATAGGTCTCCTGGAACGACAGCGTACTCATGTTGCCGGCCTTTAGCGCCAGGAACAGCAGCGCCACGAAACCCGCCACAACAAACAGCCCAACCCAGAAATCGAGTGTATTTCTTTTCATCTGCGTCTCTTCTTCAAGTACTCCGGCTCCGGCGACCGCACCGGCCAAGTCAGCTGAACATCAGCGCAGTCAGCAGGAAATCCAGCGCCAGCACCGCCAGCGAGGCAATCACCACGGTGCGCGTAGTGGCGCGCGACACGCCTTCCGGCGTCGGCTTGGCCTGATAACCCTGGTACAACGCTATAAACGTCACCGCGATGCCAAAAATGAAGCTCTTTATGACGCCATTGAGCACGTCATTGCGAACATCCACCCCATTTTGCATCTGCGACCAGAACGCGCCCGCGTCCACGCCGATCATCTGCACCCCGACCACATAGCCGCCCAGGATGCCAACGGCGCTGAAAATCGCCGCCAGCACCGGCATGGCAACCACGCCAGCCCAGAAGCGCGGCGCGATCACGCGCTGCAGCGGGTTGACGGCCATCATTTCCATGGCGCTAAGCTGCTCCCCAGCCTTCATCAGGCCGATCTCGGCGGTGAGCGAGGTGCCGGCGCGGCCGGCGAACAGCAGCGCCGTCACCACCGGACCCAGCTCGCGCACCAGCGACAGCGCCACCAGCAGGCCCAGCGCCTGCTCCGAGCCGTAGCGATTCAGCGTGTAATAGCCCTGCAAACCCAGCACGAAGCCGACAAACAGGCCAGAAACCGCGATGATCACCAGCGACAGGTTCCCGACAAAGAAAATCTGGTCGCTCACCAGGCGGAAGCGGCGCAGCAGCGCCGGGGACATCGCCAGGACGGTGAAGAACATGCGCGTGGCATGGCCCAGGCCGCTGAACGACTGCCGCACCGCGGAGCCGATGCTCATGAAGAATCCCATCATCGTCCCGCCCCGCTCACGAAGTCCTCGGCCAGCGACGGCCCCGGATAGTGGAATGGAACCGGGCCGTCGGGCTCGGCATGGACGAACTGGTGCACGAAGGGATCCGTCGAGGCGCGCAGGGCCTCGGGCTCGCCTTCGGCGGCAATGCGGCCATTGGCGATGAAATAGACGTAGTCGGCAATGAGGAAGGTCTCGTTGACGTCGTGCGACACGATGATGGTGGTGGCCCCCAGCGCGTCGTTCAGGCTACGGATCAGGCGCGCGGTCAGGCCCAGCGAGATCGGGTCGAGCCCGGCAAAGGGCTCGTCGTACATCAGCAAGGCGGGATCGAGCGCGATGGCACGGGCCAGCGCCACCCGGCGCGCCATGCCGCCGGAGATCTCCGAAGGCATCAGCTCGCGCGCGCCGCGCAGGCCAACCGCATTGAGCTTCATCAGCACCAGGTCGCGGATCATCGACTCGGGCAAGTCGGTATGTTCGCGCAACGGGAAGGCAACGTTATCGAACACCGAGAGATCGGTGAACAACGCGCCAAACTGGAACAGCATGCCCATCTGCCGCCGCACGGCATACAGGTCATTGCGGTCGAGGGTGGGGATATTGGCGCCGTTGAAGAGCACCTGGCCGCTCTGCGGCCTGACCTGGCCGCCGATCAGGCGCATCACGGTGGTCTTGCCGCAGCCGGAGCCGCCCATGACAGCCACCACCTTGCCGCGCGGGAAGCGCATGCTAAGGCCTGACAGGATTGGCTTGCCGCCCGCCGTATAGGCGAAATCGACAGCTTGGAGCTCGACGAGGTTTGAGGCGTAATCGGTCACGTTGGCACCGTGTTAGGCAGTCCGCCATTATAAGGGCTACTACCTAGCGCTGCCCGAGGCAGTGTGCCGCAATCCACATCCGTTAAACGCAAATAATTGTTTCCTCACATTTGCGTTGCAAACTTCAATCGCCCTGCCCGCATAAGTGCCCCTTAAGGCTCGGTCGGCCCGCCGGTTTGCCGCAAGATAACCTGCCACTGGATCGATTCCGAGCGGATCGCCGTTGCAAAGGCTTCCGGCGAATCGCGCAGCGGCGTCAGCCCGGCCGCCAGCAAGCGGTCCCGCACCTCGCGCTCGCCCATGATGCTATCCAGTTCGCTGGCGATCCGCGCCACGATGGCATGCGGCGTCTTGGCCGGGGCAATGACGCCGTACCAGGCGCCCGCGCCGTAGCCATCCAGCCCCGACTCCTGCAGCGTGGGCACCGTGGGCGCCAGTTGCGAACGCGCCACGCCAGTCACGCCGAGCAAGCGCAAATTGCCACTCTTGACCTGGGCCTGCACGGAAGCAAATGCGCAGAAGCAGGCGCTGACGCGCCCGGCAAGCATCTCCTGCACCACCGCCGCTTCGCCCTTGGCCGTGACCAGCGGCACCCCGTTCGGCACACCGTGCACGGCATATTGGGCATAGAGGTGCGAGGGGCTGCCAGCCTGGCCGGAACCGTAGCTGTAGGATCCCGGGCTGGCGTTGACCGCGGCGAGCCATTGCTGTGGCGTGCGCATCGGCAGGCGCGCATCGATCACCAGGAACAGCGGCATGGTCGCGACCCGCGCCACCGGCGTGAAGTCGCGCACCACGTCGTAAGGCACCGGCTCCAGGCCCGGCTGGATCAGCATGGTGGCCTGGTGGAACAGCAAGGTATGCCCGTCGGAACTGGCCTTGGCCACCACGTCTCCCGCGGTGGTGCCGCCCGCGCCGGGCCGGTTGTCGACGTCGACCGGCACGTCGAGGTGTACCGCCAGGCGCTCGGCCAGCAGGCGCGCGACAGCATCCGGCACGCCGCCGGCCGGAAAAGGCACGATCAGCCGGATAGGTCGGACGGGAAACGATATCGGGCGCGTAAACGCTGCCGGCGTCGCGGTAGCCGGCACTGAGGCTGGCCGGGCAAGGCCGGGTCCGCTCGCAGCAAGCAGCAGGGCAGCGAGGAACAGTGGATGCCAGACGTGCAAGAACAACTGCAGACAAGCCGGCATGGCAGCGGGGTGAAGCAACTTCGCCTTACCTCGCCAAAGCCGCGAAACAATGCGCACTTCGGACATCAATTCCTCCGGGCCACTGGCATTGCCGTGGCATCTTGATCGGCTGAAAAGGGATTAGCGAGGCAGTCGTTGTTTTTAATGTTCAGATCATTCTACGAAGAATGCCTAGAGCCGCACAGACCACGTTAACCATAGCCGGGACAACCCTGTGAGCACGGCTGGGCGCGGCTCTCCGGGCATCCACGGCCTCTCTCGTTTGGCGCCGCCTATAATCGCCCGTCATGCGTGAATACACTCTGCGGCCCATGCGGGCCACCGACCTGCCCGCCGTGCTGGAAATCCAGGCCCAGTGCTATCGCGGGATGCTGCTGGAGTCCGCCGCGGCGCTGGGTAGCCGCCTGGCGCTGTCGCCCGCCACGTGCTGGGTGGCTGCCGGGCAGGAAGGCAAATTGGCAGCCTACCTGTTTACCCATATGTGGCCGCAGGACAGCCTGCCCGCACTCGACGGCGTGCTGGAGCGGCATTGGGAGCACGCTGGTGAGCCGGCCAGCACGCTGACCTGGTTCGTGCACGACATGGCGGTGGCGCCCGCCGGCCAGGGCAAGGGCATGGCGCCAGCGCTCTACGCTGCTGCCCGTGCGGCCGCGCTCGATGCCGGATTGCGCTCGTCGCGGCTGGTCGCCGTGCAATCGGCGGCGGCCTGGTGGCGCAGACTCGGGTACGAGAATTTGACGCCCGCCAACGCTGCCTTGTCCGCCAAACTGTCGGCTTACGGCGACGACGCCGTGCTGATGGGCAGCGCGCTGCAGCCACGCTGAGCGCGCCGCAATAAAAAAACCCGCCCGGCTTGCGCGGGGCGGGTCTTGCGACGCGATCAACGCGTCACGGAATCACCATTTCAGCAGATCAGCGCGGCAGTTCCGAATGCCCCATCAGGAAGGCATCGACCGAACGCGCGGCCTGGCGGCCTTCGCGGATCGCCCACACCACCAGCGACTGGCCGCGGCGCACGTCGCCGGCGGCGAACACCTTGGGCACGTTGGTGTGGTAAGCGCGATCGCCTTCGGTGCTGGCACGCGCGTTCTTGCGCGCGTCGGTGTCCACGCCGAAGGCGGAGAGCAGCGACCCCACCGGGTTGGTGAAGCCCATGGCCAGCAGCACGAGGTCAGCCTTGAGGATGAACTCGCTGTCCGGCACTTCCTGCATCTTGCCGTCCTTCCACTCGACGCGGCAGGCCTTCAGCGCGGTGATCTTGCCGTTCTCGCCGATGAATTCCTTGGTGGCCACCGACCAGTCGCGGCTGCAGCCTTCGTCGTGCGAGGACGAGGTGCGCAGCTTGATCGGCCAGTACGGCCACACCAGCGCCTTGTTCTCTTCTTCTGGCGGCTGCGGCAGCAGCTCGAACTGGATGATCGATTCCGCGCCGTGGCGGTTCGAGGTGCCCACGCAGTCGGAGCCGGTGTCACCGCCGCCGATCACGATCACGTGCTTGCCATCGGCGCGCAGCGCGTTGGGCTCGTCGCCGGCCACTTCCTTGTTCTGCGGGATCAGGAATTCCAGCGCGTAGTGAATGCCGTCGAGGTCGCGCCCCGGCACCGGCAGGTCCCGCGGCACTTCCGAGCCACCCGCCAGCACCACGGCGTCGAACTGGTCTTGCAGGGCCTGGGCCGAGATGGTTTCACGCGCATAGTTCTTGATGCCGGCCGGCAGTTCGCCGTCGGTCACCATCACGCCGGCACGGAAGGTCACGCCTTCGGCCTGCATCTGCTCCATGCGGCGGTCAATCAGCCACTTCTCGAGCTTGAAATCAGGGATGCCGTAGCGCAGCAGGCCACCGATGCGGTCGTTCTTCTCGAACACGGTCACGTCGTGGCCGGCGCGTGCCAGCTGCTGGGCGACGGCCATGCCTGCGGGGCCGGAGCCGACCACGGCAACGGTCTTGCCGGTCTTGTGCTTGGGCGGTTGCGGGGCAACCCAGCCTTCTTCCCAGGCCTTGTCGATGATGGCGTGCTCGATCGACTTGATGCCGACCGGTGCTTCATTGATGCCCAGCGTGCAGGCCGCCTCGCACGGTGCCGGGCAGATGCGGCCCGTGAACTCGGGGAAGTTGTTGGTCTGGTGCAGCACCTCGATCGCCGACTTCCAGTCCTGGCGGTAAACCAGGTCGTTGAAGTCAGGAATGATGTTGTTGACCGGGCAGCCGTTGTTGCAGAACGGAATGCCGCAGTCCATGCAGCGCGCGCCCTGGATCTTCGCTTCGCTGTCGGACAGCGCGAATACGAATTCCTTGTAGTGCTTCACGCGCTTGGTTACGGGCTCGTAACCTTCGTTCTGGCGCGGAAATTCGAGAAAGCCAGTCGCCTTACCCATGTTGCGTCCTTGGTCATGCTGAGCGGCGCCGGCGCATGCGCCGGCCCCGCGGTGAGGTCAGTATCTTGTGAGGCCGGCGCGGATCC
>NZ_BAAILO010000210.1:73459-96112 GCF_054589115.1 Cupriavidus sp. 8B
ATCCGCGACAGCGCTCATGCTTGGCGGGCTCGCTGCCCTGCCCTTGGGGCTCAGGCGGCGATGGCTTCCCGGTCGCTGTCCTTCGCTTCCTGCTCCTTGGCGTACATCTCGCCCAGCGCGCGCTTGTACTCGGTCGGGAAGACCTTGACGAACTTGCGGCGTGCCGTGGCCCAGTCGGCCAGCAATGCTTTGGCGCGCTCGGAACCCGTGAAGCGGAAATGCTGCTCGATCAAGCCCTTGAGGATGACTTCATCCAGCTGGCGCTGGCCGTTCACCTTGTGCCAGGAAGCGGCCGACTGGCCCTTTTCCTGGTCCGCCGCGGCCAGCACGGTTTCCAGTGCCACCATCGAGGTGTTGCAGCGCTTGTCGAACAAGCCGTCCTCGTCATAGACGTAGGCCATGCCGCCCGACATGCCGGCCGCGAAATTGCGCCCGGTGCCGCCCAGCACCACCACGGTGCCGCCGGTCATGTACTCGCAACCATGATCGCCCGTGCCTTCCACTACTGCGGCGGCGCCGGAGTTGCGCACCGCGAAGCGTTCGCCGGCCACGCCGTTGAAGAAGGCTTCGCCGGCAATCGCGCCGTACAGCACGGTGTTGCCCACGATGATGTTGCGGGTCGGGTCGCCGCGGAACTCGTGCGGAGCGCGCACGATCACGCGGCCGCCCGACAGGCCCTTGCCCACGTAGTCGTTGCCATCGCCAACCAGGTCCAGCGTGACGCCGTGCGCCAGGAAAGCGCCGAAGGACTGGCCTGCGGTGCCTTGCAGCTGGATGTGAATGGTGTCGTCAGGCAAGCCTTCATGGCCATACTGCTTGGCCACCACGCCCGAGAGCATCGCGCCGACGGTACGGTTGACGTTCTTCACCGGCTGGATGAACGACACGCGCTCACCCTTGTCGATGGCCGGACGCGCCTTGGCGATCAGCACGTGGTCCAGCGCCTTGCCGGCTTCCAGCGACAGGCCGTGATCCTGCACGTCGGTGTGGAAACGCGGCACCTCGGCGGGGAACGGTGCCTGGTAGAACACGCGGGTGAAATCGAGACCGCGTGCCTTCCAGTGCTCGATGCCGGGCTTGGTGTCGAGCAGGTCGGCGCGGCCGATCAGCTCGTCGAACGTGCGGATGCCCAGTTGCGCCATGATCTCGCGGGCTTCTTCGGCGATGAAGAAGAAGAAGTTCACCACGTGTTCGGGCTTGCCCTGGAACTTCGCGCGCAGCGCCGGATCCTGCGTGGCCACGCCCACCGGGCAGGTGTTCAGGTGGCACTTGCGCATCATGATGCAGCCTTCTGCCACCAGCGGTGCAGTAGCGAAGCCGAACTCGTCGGCACCCAGCAGCGCGCCGATGACGACGTCGCGGCCGGTCTTCATCTGGCCGTCGGCCTGCACGCGGATGCGGTTGCGCAAGCCGTTGAGCATCAGCGTCTGCTGGGTCTCGGCGAGACCCAGCTCCCACGGCGTGCCGGCGTGCTTGATCGACGACAGCGGCGAAGCGCCGGTGCCGCCGTCATGGCCGGCGATCACCACGTGATCGGCCTTGGCCTTGGCCACGCCCGCGGCCACGGTGCCCACGCCCACTTCGGACACGAGCTTGACCGAGATATCGGACGCCGGGTTGACGTTCTTCAGGTCGTGGATCAGCTGTGCCAGATCTTCGATCGAGTAGATGTCATGGTGCGGCGGCGGCGAGATCAGGCCCACGCCCGGCACCGAGTAACGCAGCTTGCCGATGTAGTCCGAGACCTTGTGGCCGGGCAGCTGACCGCCTTCGCCAGGCTTGGCGCCCTGCGCCATCTTGATCTGGATCTGGTCGGCGGACGCCAGGTATTCGGCGGTCACGCCGAAACGGCCCGATGCCACCTGCTTGATCTTCGAGCGCAGCGAATCGCCTGCCTGCAGTTCCTGGTCGCGCACGACGGCTTCGCTACCCAGCAGGCCCTGCATCGTATCGCCCTGCTTGATGGGGATGCCGCGCAGTTCGTTGCGGTAGCGCTTCTCGTCCTCCCCGCCTTCGCCGGTGTTCGACTTGCCGCCGATGCGGTTCATCGCGACGGCCAGCGTGGCGTGAGCCTCGGTAGAGATCGAACCCAGCGACATGGCGCCGGTGGCGAAACGCTTGACGATCTCCTTGGCCGGCTCCACTTCTTCCAGCGCAATGGCGCGGGTCGGATCGACCTTGAACTCGAACAGGCCGCGCAGCGTCATGTGGCGACGGCTCTGGTCGTTGATGATGTTGGCGTATTCCTTGTACGTCTGGTACGCGCCCTTGCCGTCGTCGGCGCGCACGGCGTGCTGCAGCTTGGCCACCGAGTCAGGGGTCCACATGTGCGCTTCGCCGCGAACGCGGTAGGCGTACTCGCCGCCGGTCTCCAGCATGGTTTCCAGCACCGGGTTGTCGCCGAAGGCGTCCTGGTGCAGGCGCAGCGCTTCCTCGGCCACTTCGAAGATGCCGATGCCTTCGACATTCGATGCGGTGCCGTGGAAGTACTTCTGCACCAGTTCGCGCGACAGGCCGATGGCTTCGAAGATCTGCGCGCCGGTGTACGACATATAGGTGGAGATGCCCATCTTGGACATCACCTTCTGCAGGCCCTTGCCGATCGCCTTGACGAAGTTCTTGACCGCCTTCTCGGGCGACAGGTCGCCGGACAGGCCTTGCGCCATGTCGGCCAGCGTTTCCATCGCCAGGTACGGGTGCACGGCTTCGGCGCCGTAGCCGCCCAGCAGGGCGAAGTGATGTACCTCGCGCGCCGTGCCGGTTTCCACCACCAGGCCGGCCGAGGTGCGCAGGCCCTTGTCCACCAGGTGATGGTGGATGGCCGACGTTGCCAGCAGCGCGGGAATGGCCACGTGCTCGGCATCGACGCGGCGGTCCGACACGATCAGGATGTTGTAGCCCGAGCGCACGGCATCCACGGCTTCCGCGCACAGCGAGGCCAGGCGGGCTTCGATGCCTTCCTTGCCCCATGCCTGCGGATAGCAGATGTTCAGTTCATACGAACGGAACTTGCCGCCGGTGTAGTGCTCGATATTGCGGATCTTCGCGATATCCTTGAAGTCCAGCACGGGCTGGGACACTTCGAGGCGCATCGGCGGGTTGATGTTGTTGAGCTCGAGCAGGTTGGGCTTGGGTCCGATGAAGGACACCAGCGACATCACCATGTTTTCGCGGATCGGGTCGATCGGCGGGTTGGTGACCTGGGCGAACAGCTGCTTGAAGTAGTGATACAGCGTCTTGTTCTTGGACGACAGCACGGCCAGCGGGCTGTCATTGCCCATCGAGCCGGTGGCTTCCTCGCCGGCCAGCGCCATCGGCGCCATCAGGAACTTGACGTCCTCCTGCGTATAGCCGAAGGCTTGCTGGCGATCCAGCAGGCGTGCGTCCGGCTTCTTCTCGGCAGCCACGTCCTCGGGCTTGGCATCCAGCTCATCGAGCTTGATGCGCACGGCGTCGATCCAGCTCTTGTAGGGCTTGGCGTTGGCCAGGTTGTCCTTGAGCTCCTTGTCGTCGATGATGCGGCCTTGCTCCATGTCGATCAGGAACATCTTGCCCGGCTGCAGACGCCATTTCTGCACGATGCGCGACTCGGGGAAGGGCAGCACGCCGGCTTCCGAAGCCAGCACCACGATGTCATCCTCGGTCACGTAGAAACGCGCCGGACGCAGGCCGTTACGGTCCAGCGTGGCGCCGATCTGGCGGCCATCGGTGAAGCAGATCGCGGCGGGGCCGTCCCACGGCTCCATCATGGCAGCGTGGTACTCGTAGAAGGCGCGGCGGTTGTCGTCCATCATGGTGTGCTGTTCCCAGGCTTCCGGGATCATCATCATCATGGCGTGGACGAGCGGGTAGCCGGCCATCGTCAACAGTTCGAGGCAATTGTCGAACGATGCGGTGTCCGACTGGCCGGGATAGATCAGCGGCCACAGCTTGGGCAGGTCGTCGCCCAGCACCGGCGACGAGATGGCGCCGGTCCGTGCGTTGACCCAGTTCACATTGCCCTTGACCGTGTTGATTTCGCCGTTGTGGGCGACCATGCGGTACGGGTGGGCCAGCTCCCAGGCCGGGAAGGTGTTGGTGGAGAAACGCTGGTGCACCAAGGCCAGGGCCGAGACGGCGCGCGGGTCCTGCAGGTCCAGGTAGTACTCGCCGACTTGCGTTGCCAGCAGCAGGCCCTTGTACACCACCGTGCGCGCCGACATCGACGGCACGAAGTACTCCTTGCCGTGCTTGAGCTTGAGCGCCTGGATGGCGTGGCTGGCGGTCTTGCGGATCACGTAGAGCTTACGTTCCAGCGCGTCCGTGGTCATGATGTCGCGGCCGCGCCCGATGAAGATCTGGCGGATCACCGGCTCGGTGGTGCGCACCGTCGGCGACATCGGCATGGCGGCGTCCACCGGCACATCGCGCCAGCCCAGCACGACCTGGCCTTCCAGGCGCACGGTGCGCTCGAGCTCTTGCTCGCAGGCCAGGCGGGAGGCGTGCTCCTTCGGCAGGAAGATCATGCCCACGCCGTACTCGCCGGACGGCGGCAGGGTCACGCCCTGCTTGGCCATGTCTTCGCGGTAGAACTGGTCCGGGATCTGGATCAGGATACCGGCACCGTCGCCCATCAGCGCATCGGCGCCGACCGCGCCGCGGTGATCCAGGTTCTCCAGGATCTTCAGGCCTTGCTGGACGATCTCATGGCTCTTCTTGCCCTTGATATGGGCAACCATGCCGACGCCGCAGGCGTCTTTTTCATTGGCGGGGTCGTACATGCCCTGGGCTTGCGGACGCGAGGCAGGCGCGTACGTGGCGGCGGCAGGCTCTGCGGCCTGCGCTTGGGCCATCGTTTGCTTTGATTGGGATTGCGATTGGTCCACGGGCTTGATTCCGGTGAGGGCTGCGAGCCAGCAAGGCAGACCGGAACGGGGACCGCACTCTTCCACCGGGGCCGGTTGAAAACCGGGGACGGGGAACCAGAGAGACAGCGGGGCCGCAGCGGCGTACACAGGCGTGACGCGCCGCACAATGAA
Organism: Cupriavidus sp. 8B; assembly: GCF_054589115.1. NCBI lineage: Bacteria > Pseudomonadati > Pseudomonadota > Betaproteobacteria > Burkholderiales > Burkholderiaceae > Cupriavidus > Cupriavidus sp. 8B. The sequence goes on from NZ_BAAILO010000210.1 coordinate 78,478, forward strand.
TGTGGGTGGAGGAACTATAAAAGAATCGTACCCGTCCCGCAAAATTTTTAAATGGGGTCAGATCATAAATATACTCGCACCACAACGGGGATGGTCTTTATTTGGGGACAGATTAAGTATGGTGCACCGCGGCGCGTGCTTTATCGACCTCCGCCGCAGTCGAGCGCGCCACGCCTCACTTGCCCATGTGGGGTGGCTGGACCGTATCGGGCTCGGACTCCCGGTCCATCGCGGACCGACCCGCCGGGCGGCCCTTGGGCAACGGCTGCACGCGCCGCCCGCCCTGGCGCTCCAGTTGCGCAAGAAAGGCCGCGTCACCCAGGGGCCAGCCGCTATGCGCGTGGCTGCGCAGCGTGGCCAGGGTCATCGACGACAGCCCTTCGGCGGTGACGGCGCGGTAGTTGGATTGACGCTCGAACGGCGTATTGCCCAGCGCCCAGTACGCAGAGTGATCGCTCACAAAGGGGCTGGCCTCGATGCCGGCATGGTGGCGATAGCTGCTCCAGCGATCCCCCTCCGCTGAGGTCACTTCGCCGGCGCGCACGGCGTTGCCCTCCACGTACTGCATGGCCGGCAACATCCAGGCAGCTGGATCGAACACCGCCGAGCGAAAGCGGCCATCCCACAGCGTGCCGGTACGGCCGGCGACCCGGTTGAAATAGCGCGCATAGCGGCGCCCTACGGCTTGCATGGTGAGGCTCAGCGAATCGGCATGCCGGGGGGTTGCCACCAGGTGGACATGATTCGGCCGCAAGGCATAGGCGTGGATCGCCAGGTCGTGCTCCCGCGCGGCCATGCGCAGGCAGTCCAGGTAATGGAGGTAGTCGTCGGTTCCACGGAAGACGGGCTGACGATTGTTGCCGCGTTGCAACACCAGCGCCGGCAGCGAAGCCGGGGAGAAACGAGGAAGTCGGGCCATGATGGGTGAAGAGGATCGGCGATAAGCGCTTGCCGGGCGGATGGCTCAAACGGAAGCGATGCCCGATGATAGCCTAGCCGCAGCCTGATCCGTCCCCAATTTTCCCGCCGGCCGCGCGGGCCTAGCTTCCTTCGTCGACTGCAAATATGCGGCGGTGCTCCCGGATCGCATAGCGGTCGGTCATGCCGGCAATGTAGTGCGAGATCAGCCGGGACTGGTCGCGGCCCTGCCCCGCCTGGTACTGCGGCGGCAGCAGGCGCGGATCGGCCATGAAGACATCGAACAGGTCGGTGATGATGCGCTGGGCCTTGGAGGACATGCGCATCACCAGGTAATGGCGATAGAGATGGCGGAACAAGAAGCGCTTGAGCGCCGCCGCTTCCTCGCGCACCGGCGCGCTGAAGGCCACCATCGGGCCCGCGGCCCGCACGGCCTCGATGCTGCGCGGGTTGGCGGCGGCAATGTTCTGGCTGGTGGTTTCGATCAGGTCGACAATCAGCGTGTTGATCATGCGGCGTACGGTCTCGTTGATCACGCGCCGCCCGTTGATGCCGGGAAACGCCGCCATCGCCTCGGCCCGGTGGCGCCCCCACATCGGCACTTCGTCCATCTGCTCGAGCGTGAGCAGCCCGGAGCGCAGGCCGTCGTCGATATCGTGGTTGTTGTAGGCGATCTCGTCGGCCAGATTGGCCAGTTGGGCCTCCAGCGAGGGCTGCGTCCCCTCCAGGAAGCGCCGGCCCAGTTCGCCAAGCGCAGAGGCATTGACGCGTGAGCAATGCTTGAGCACGCCCTCTCGCGTCTCGAAGGTCAGGTTGAGCCCGTTGAAGCCGCCATAGCGCTCCTCCAGCTCATCCACCACCAACAGGCTCTGCAGGTTGTGCTCGAAGCCGCCGTGGTTCTTCATGCAGTTGTTCAGCGCATCCTGCCCGGCATGGCCGAAGGGCGTGTGGCCCAGGTCGTGCGCCAGCGAAATGGCTTCGACCAGGTCCTCGTTCAGGCGCAGGTTGCGGGCGATGGAGCGCGCGATCTGCGCCACTTCCAGGCTATGGGTGAGCCGGGTGCGGAACAGGTCACCCTCATGGTTGACGAAGACCTGGGTCTTGTACTCGAGCCGCCGGAAGGCCGTGCTATGGATGACGCGGTCGCGGTCGCGCTGGAACTCCGTGCGCGAGGACGAGGCCGGTTCGGCGTGCACCCGCCCAAGTGTCTGCGCGGAGCGGGCGGCATAGGGAGCGAGATGGCTTTCGAGGTCGGTCATGCGGCAATCCGGTCAGGCGTCCAGCCGGGTGGCGGTGCGCCGCCCGGCCGGGGTTGCAAGGCATAACCGATCGCGTCAGGCGACCGGCGCCTCGGTAGGCGGCCTGAGCACCGCGTGCTGCAAGGTAGCGCGCAAGTCAGGGTCCGGCACGGTGGTGATGAAGGCTTCGCCCAGCTTCCTGAGCAGGATGAACTTGATGCTGCCGGCTTCTGCCTTCTTGTCCACTTTCATCAGTTCGATGTAGCGGTCGGTGCCAAGTTCCGGCGCGACTACCGGCAGCATGGCGGCGCGGATGAGCTGCACCACGCGCGCGCGCGTTTCGATGTCGATGAAGCCGAGCCGGTGCGACAGATCCGCCGCCATCACCATGCCGCAACCCACGGCCTCGCCGTGCAGCCATTCGCCGTAGCCCATGCCCGCCTCGATGGCGTGGCCGAATGTGTGGCCAAAATTAAGCATCGCGCGCAAGCCGCCCTCGCGCTCGTCCTGGGCCACCACGGCGGCCTTGATCTCGCAGGAACGCTTGACCGCCAGCGCCATGATGTCGGGATCACAGGCGTTGAGCGCGCGGATATTGCGCTCGATCCAGCCGAAATACTCGGCATCGGCCATGGCGCCGTGCTTGATCACTTCGGCCAGGCCCGCCGCGAGTTCGCGCTCCGGCAGCGTGCGCAAGGTGTCGATGTCCGCAATCACCGCATTAGGCTGGTGGAAGGCGCCGATCATGTTCTTGCCGAGCGGGTGGTTGATGCCGGTCTTGCCGCCCACCGACGAATCCACCTGCGACAGCAGGGTCGTGGGCACCTGCACGAACGGCACGCCGCGCATGTAGCAGGCGGCGGCAAATCCGGTCATGTCGCCCACCACGCCGCCACCCAGGGCGATCAGCGTGGTCTTGCGGTCAGCGCCCGCGCTCAGCAGCGCGTCGAAGATCAGGTTGAGCGTTTCCCACTGCTTGAAGGCTTCGCCGTCGGGCAGGGTCACGGTGCGCACGGTCTTGCCGAGCGCCGCCAGGCTGGCCTGGACACGGGCGGCGTATAGCGGCCCTACGGTCTCATTGGTGACGATGACGGCATGCTGGCCGCGCACATGGGGGCGGAACAACTCAGTCTGGTCAAGCAGGCCGGTGCCGATATGGATGGGGTAGCTGCGCTCCCCAAGGCTGACTTCAAGGGTGATCATTGTGATTCTGGTCCTGCGCCGGGAGGTTGTCCGCGCACTCGCCGTCTGCCCCTTCGGGCTCTTCGGCGGCAACGGTGAAACCGGCCATTTCAAGTTGCATCAACACCATATTAGCAAGCTGCGCTACCGAAGGCTTGCCGGTTTCGATGATGAAATCCGCCACCTCGCGGTAAAGCGGGTCGCGCTCGCCATAGAGCGTTTCCAGCCGTCCCTTGGGGTCTTCGGTCTGCAGCAGCGGGCGATTGCGGTCGTGACGGGTGCGCAGCCACAGGTCGTGCGGGCTGGCGCGCAGGTAGACCACGGTGCCGCGCGCCTTCAGGTGCGCCCGATTCTCCGGGCGCAGCACGGCACCGCCGCCGGTGGCCAGCACGATGCCGCGGCGCTGGGTAAGCTCGTCGATCGCCTGCGCCTCGCGGTCGCGAAAGCCCGCTTCGCCCTCGTGCTCGAAGATGATCGGGATGCGCACGCCGCAACGCGCCTCGAGTTCGTGATCCGAATCGAAGAACGGGTAGTTCAGGCGCCGGGCCACGGTGCGGCCGACGGTGGTCTTGCCGGCACCCATCAGGCCGACAAAGAAAAGGTTCGGGCGGGTGGCTGTCACTGGCGTGTGGGGCGGGAGCCGGGTCTCTGGCCGGCCCTCGCGGTGGAAAACTGCATCATCTTCTTATGTTGGGACGATCCGGGCAAGTGGCGCGGCGCAATCGGCACAAGGCAACCCGCCTCGCGACACGCCTTGCGCGCCTGCCACATGCCCCTCGCCCAATCTCTCTAGCCCGCCTGGACAATAAAAAAAGCCGCATCGAAACGATGCGGCCTGCCAGTCTACTGCATCCGGCGCGAGCGGGGCTATTTCAGCGACACGCTGTCGTTGAGCACGCGCGGCGTCAGGAACACCAGCAACTCGGTCCGGTTGTTGACCTTGGCGTTGTCCTTGAACAGGTTGCCAAGCACCGGGATATCCCCCAGGAATGGCACCTTGTTCACATTGGTGGATTCGGTCTGGCTATAAATGCCGCCAATCACCACGGTGCCGCCGTTCTCCACCAGCACCTGCGTCTGCACGTGCTTGGTGTCGATGGCAAAGCCCGAGGTGGTCTGGATGCCCACGCTGTCCTTGTTGACGTCGACGTCCAGCAGGACATTGCCTTCCGGCGTGATCTGCGGCGTGACTTCCAGCTTCAGGTTGGCCTTGCGGAACTGCACCGAGGTGGCGCCGCTGGAGGTGGCGGCCTGGTAGGGCAGCTCCGTGCCTTGCTCGATCAGCGCCTTGATATTGTTGGCGGTGACCACGCGTGGGCTGGAGATGATCTTGCCCCGCCCATCCGCTTCCAGCGCGGACAGCTCGAGCGCCAGGAAACGGCCGGCAGCGTTGTTGAACAGGCTGACCGCGACCGAAGCCGGATTGACGCCGTTGATCGCCGCCGCTGGCAGGCTCAGCGCCGGGCCATTGTCCCAGGTCGCGTTCTGCGTCACCGGGCTCACCACATTGGTGTAGGTGTTGCCGTAGCCGGCGCCGGCAGTCTTGGAGGCAAAGCCCAGCTTGACGCCCAGGTTGCGGCTGAAGGTATCGTTGGCCTCGACGATGCGCGCCTCGATGATGACCTGGCGCACCGGGATGTCGATCTTGCCAAGGAAGCTCTGCACCTCTTCCAGCTTGGTCGCGATATCGGAGACGAACAGCTGGTTGGTACGGGGATCGGCGGTCAGCGAGCCGCGCTTGGACAGCATGCGGGTGCTGCCCGCCGTGCCGGCCAGGCCGCCCGCCGCGCCGATCGGGCTTACGCTGCCCAGCGCGCCCGCGCCGCCGGCGGAACCTGCCGCGGCCAGCCCGAGCAGCATGCGCCGCACGTCTTCGGCACGCTGGTAGTTGAGCTGGAACACCTGGCTGCGGATCGGCTCGAGGTCGTTGATCTGCTGCTGGGATTCGAGCTCGAGCTTTTCCTTGGTGGCCAGTTCAGCCTTGGGCGCCACCCACAGCACATTGCCGTTGCGGCGCGAGGCCAGGCCCTTGGCATCGAGCACGATCTGCAGGGCCTGGTCCCAGGGCACATCCTTCAGGCGCAGCGTCAGGTTGCCCTGCACGCTTTCGCTGGTGATGATGTTGAGGTTGGTGAAATCGGCGAACACCTGCAGCAGCGAACGGATGTCGATGTTCTGGAAGTTCAGCGAGAGCCGCTCGCCGCGGAAGCCTGCCCCGCTGATCAGCTTGGCCGGATCTTCCTTGACCGGGCGCACCTCCACCACGAACTGCGTATCGGTCTGATAGGAGCTGTACTCCCAATTGCCGCGCGGCTCGATGGCAAGGCGCGTGGTGCCGTTGTTTTCGCTCGCCCGCATGCCCTGCACCGGGGTGCCGAAATCGCTCACGTCATAGCGCCGGCGCAGGACGTCGGGCAATGACGTATTGAGGAATTCGACCACCACGTTCTGACCCTGCTGCGCGATATTGATGGCGGAGTCCCGCGATGAGAGATCCACCACGATGCGGCCCGCGCCATCCTGGCCGCGGCGAAAATCGATATTGCGCAAGGTTGACCGGTTCCACGGCGCCGCAGGCGCTTGCGCCGAGCTGACGGCGAAAGTCGGCACGGCGGCCCTGGCGGTCGGGGCGACGTTGTCGAGCAGCACCACGAACTGGTTGCCGCGCACTTCGGTGCGATAGCTGGCCACGCGGGTCAGGTCGAGGACCACGCGGGTGCGGTCGCCGATCTGCACCACATTGGCGCTCTTGAGCAACTTGCCCCCAAAGTCGTATTGCGCCCGCCCGGCCGCGAAACCGGTATCGAGGAAATCGATGGCGAGCTTGGGCGGATTCTGCGTGGTGAAGTCGGCCGGCTTCTGCGTTGGCGGTCGCTGCAGCTCGACCGTGAACACGGTCTGCTCGCCCACCGTGGTGGCATCCACGCGCTTGACCGCGTTGCCCGTTGTCGATTGCGCCTGCGCAGCCGGCGCGCCCAAGACCAGCATCATCACCGCAGCGCCAGCAAGCGCCCGGTACCAGCGACCCATGATCATGCCGACCCCTCCAGCTTCAGGCTGGTCATTTTTTCTTTCCACTCGGCTACCCCTTCCCGGACCAATTCGCGCAACACGATCTCCTGATCGTTGATGCGGACCACCCGGCCGTAGTTCTGGCCGAGATACTGACCCACCTTGACGTGGTGGATCTTGTTATCTACCTGCACGACGCCGTAGGTCTCGCCGCTCTTCTTCATGGCGCCCAGCATCTTGAAGTTCTCCAGCGGGAAATCCTCCAGCGGCTCGCGCCGACGGCCGGATTCCGGGGACTCGGACAGAACCCGGTTCAGGTCGCCGATCTTGTTCTGGGCAAAGGGCTCGGGCGCACTGCGGCCCTCGTAGTCGCGCGGCACGTACGGCTTGGGCTCGGGCAGCGGCGCCGGCGGCGGCGCCTTGGCGGCCTGGGCTTGCGCCATCCACTGGCGCAGGCCGTCTTCCTCGCTGCTTCCGCAGGCTGCCAACAGCGCGACGCCGATCAGCGCGCAAGCGCAGGCACGCAGGCGCGAAGCCTGGATCGCTGGCATCATTTTTTCGCTCCCGCAGCCGTCTTGGCCGCCGCGGCGTCCGCCTTGCGCTGCGCCGCCTGTTCTTCGGGATCCAGCGCGCGGTAGGCCATTGCCACGGCCTCCATCGTCAGCCCGCCATCCTTGCCGGTGGCGAACTGCAGCCCCTGCATCGAGACGATGCGCGAGAGCGCGGCAACATCGGCATTGAACTGGGCCACGTCGTGATAGCGGCCGGTGACCTTCAGGTTGACCGGGATCTCCGCAAAGTAAGGCTTGATCACGGCGGGTTGCGGCTTGAACAACTCGAACTGCAGGCCACGCGCCACGCCAGCGTGATTGACGTCGGCCAGCAGCGCGTCCATCTCAGTCTTGTTGGGCAACTGGCGCTCGACCAGCGCCACGCGCTGCTCCACTTCGGCCTTTTGCTTGCGCAGCGCGTCCAGGTTGGCCACCTGCGCCACCTTGCTCATGTAGGACTGCTTCAGGGTGTCCTGCTCGGCATGCCGGCGATCGAGATCCTCGAGCTTGCCACCCCAGTAGAACTGCCAGCCAAGCAGCAGCACCAGCGCCGCAGCCAGCACCGCGAACAGCACCCGCGGGGCGGCCGGCCAGGTTTCCGGCTCATTGAGGTTCAGGCCACGGAACTGCGCGGTGAGATCGTTCAACGTGGCCAGCGAGATTTCGCTATTGAGTGCCATGGTCAGCCCCCTGCGCCTGCCGGCGCACTCGCGCCGGCGGAGCCGGCCTTGCCCTTCTTGCCGTCGTCCGGTGTTTCCGGCGCACGGTAGGCGAAGCGCATCGAGAAATCGAACAGCCGCCGCTGCTCGCGCAGGTTGTTGGTCATCATCACGGCCTTGGATTCGCCCAGCTCGGCCTTGTCCAGCCACTGCACCTGGCTAAGGTTGCGCAGCAACTCCGAGACGCGCTCGTTCGACTGCGCGATGCCGGTCACGGTAAAGGCGTCGCCGGTCTGCTTGAGGGTGGTCAGGTACACGCCTTCGGGCACCTGGCGCACCAGTTCCTCCAGCAGTTGCACGGGACGGTTGCGCTCGTTCTGCAGGCCCTCGATGGCCTTCTGCCGCTGCAGCAGCCCCTCGATATCCTTGCGCAGCGTATTCACCTCGCGGATCTGCCCGTCCATGCGGTTGTTCTCCGCCAGGAGCACCTGGTTCAGGCTGGCCACGGCATCGACACGGTGATCGATGTACATGCCGCCCAGCAGCACCGCCAGCGCGCCGGCGCCGGCCGCGCCCCCCAGCACGGCATAGACCTTCTTGCGCCGCGATGCCCTGCGGGCTTCGTGGTACGGCAGCAGATTAACTGTCGGGATCGAGTTGGTAGACATGCGGCTTCCCTCGCTGGCTTACTGCAGGCCGCGCAGCGCAAGCCCGGCGCTCACGATGTAGGCCGGCAGGTCGCGCTGCAGATAGCGCTCGTTGACCTTGACGGCTGTCATCATGTTGGCGAACGGGTTGGCCAGCGTGGTGGTGATCTCGGTTTGCTGCTCGATCGCGGCTTGCACGCCGACCAGCGACGCATGGCCGCCAGAGAGAAGGATCTCGTCGACCCGGCCGATGCTGGACGCCGACAGGAAGTTGCGCACGGCGCCTTGCACCTCCACCGCCAGCGCCTCCAGGCAGGGCTTGAGCAGCTGGTTGCGCCAGGCTTCGGGCAGCGTGTTCTTGCGCTTCTTGATCTCGGCCTTGAGCGCGTCCAGCGTGAACATGCGCGCCGCGCTCTGGGTGAGCTGGTCGCCGTAGCTGTTGAGCGGCTGCTCGTAGAGCTCTTTCCAGCCTTGGTAGAAAATCGCCTTGGAGCGGCTGCCGCCAAGGTGGATCACGGCCACCACGGGCAGCTCCTTGGCGTCGGTGGCGCTGATGTCGGCGGACACGCCCAGCATCTGCACCACGGAGCGCTGCACCGCGTATTCCTCGACGTCCATCACGTGCGGCTTGAGCCCGGCCATTTCGGCGGCGGTCACGCGCTCCTGCACGCGGTCGCTGTTGGCCGCGGTGACGCGCACGCCGATGCCGCCCTCGGTTTCGCTGGGGCCGATCACGGCAAAATCGAAATTGACGGCCTGCGATGGCGGATAGAGGCGATGCGCCTCGGATTCCACCTGGACGTAAAGCTCGTCCTCGGACAAGTTGTCCGGCAGGCTGACGGTCTGCGATTCGGTCAGCATCGAAGGCACGCCGAGCACCACCTCCTTGGTGCGGATGCCGGCTTTGCCGAGGGCACGCTTGAGAGCGATGCCAACGGCTTCGATATTGACCACGTTGCCATCCGCAACGGCATTACGGTCCAGCAGTTCGCTGGCACATTTTTCCAGCCGATAGTCGTTCTTGCCACTGCCCACGGACAGCTCGACTACCTTAACGCTGGACGACCCGATGTCAACGCCGACCGTCGTACGGCGCAACAACCCCGACAAGATGCCTCGCCGCAAGGTGACCCCCTGACCGTTGAACTCGCCTTGGCTTGCTTGCTCTAATTTGGCGAGTCTGTATTGTTTCTTGGATGAAACGTTTTGCTCTTTTAGTTGGTGGATTCTCACCAAAAAACTGGGCGCTGGCAATGTGCCGGTTTGACCACGATTGCTTTTCATCAACACCCCCCACAAAGCGTTGCCAAAATCCCACGGTGCCCCTCACCCGCCCCGCCGCGCCCATCTTTTCGTTTCATGCAGATCTCAATTCCATTACATCTTGTAACAGCGCGATAGCGGCGTGCGCGCCACAACGCGCCGGGTGCGGCGTATCCCGGGAGATATAATCCCGGCACCTCTAACTAGGTATTTCCCTTATGGCCACAGCACAACAGAAGCCTGCCCTGCCCGCCCGGCGTCCGATCTGGATGCGGCTAACCTTTTGGGCCCTGGGCCTGCTGGTAGCCGGGATCGTGGCGGTGGCACTGCTGGTGGGATACGCGCTGCTGGTGGCCGCCCCCAATCTGCCTTCGCTCGATACCATCACGGACTACCGCCCCAAGATCCCGCTACGGATCTACACGGCCGACAACGTGCTGATTGGTGAGTTCGGCGAGGAACGGCGCAATTTCGTGCCTATCGCGCAAATACCGGATGTGATGAAGAAGGCTGTGCTGGCCATCGAGGACGACCGCTTCTACGAACACGGCGGCGTGGACTTCGTCGGCGTGCTGCGCGCCGGGCTGGCCAACCTGCGCGGCGGCCTGTCGCAAGGCGCCTCCACCATCACCATGCAGGTGGCGCGCAACTTCTTCCTGTCCAGCGAGAAGACGTACACCCGAAAGCTGTATGAAATGCTGCTGGCCTACAAGATCGAGGCCAACCTGTCCAAGGACCAGATCCTCGAGCTGTACATGAACCAGATCTACCTGGGGCAACGCGCCTATGGCTTTGCCAGCGCGGCCCGGGTGTATTTCGGCAAGTCGATCAAGGACGTGACGCCGGCCGAGGCCGCCATGCTGGCCGGCCTGCCCAAGGCGCCGTCGGCCTACAACCCGGTGGTCAATCCCAAGCGCGCCAAGGTACGCCAGGAATACATCCTGCAGCGCATGCGTGACCTGCGCTACCTCACGCCCGAGCAATACGACCAGGCCATCCACGAAGAACTGAAGGTGCGCGGCGAAGGCAATGAGTTCTCCACCCACGCCGAGTACGTGGCCGAGATCGTGCGCCAGCTGATGTATGCCCAATACCGCGAGGAAACCTACACCCGCGGCCTGACCGTCTACACCACGCTCAACAAGCCTGACCAGGATGCCGCCTACGAGGCGGTGCGCTCGGGCATCATGAATTACGAGCGCCGCCATGGCTACCGCGGCCCCGAGGCATTTATCGACCTGCCCCCCGGCGCGGACGAGCGCGAGCAGGCCATCGACGACGCGCTGCTCGAGCACCCGGGCAGCGACGACCTGCGCTCGGCCGTGGTCACCAGCGTGACGGCCAAGCAAGTCACCGCCACGCTGCTGTCCGGCGAAGTCGCCACCATCGAAGGCCAGGCGCTGCGCTTCATCGCACCGTCGCTGGCGGCCAACGCGCAGCCCAGGGCCAAGATCCGGCCGGGCGCGATCATCCGCGTGACGCAGGACGAGAAAGGCGCATGGACGGTCACGCAGTTGCCGGAAGTTTCCGCCGCCTTTATCTCGCTCAGCCCGGAAGACGGCGAGATCCGCTCCATGGTTGGCGGCTTCGATTTCAACCGCAACAAGTTCAACCACGTGACGCAGGCCTGGCGCCAGCCCGGCTCCAGCTTCAAGCCGTTCATCTACTCTGCCGCGCTGGAAAAGGGCTTCTCCCCCGCCACCGTGATCAACGACGCGCCGATTTCGATCAGCGACAACGGCGGCCAGGTCTGGGAGCCGAAGAACTACGACGGCAAGTTCGAAGGCCCGATGACCATGCGCCGCGCGCTGGCCAAGTCCAAGAATCTGGTGTCGGTGCGCATCCTGCGCGCCATCGGCACCCAGTACGCCCAGGACTACATCACGCGCTTCGGCTTCGACGCCGACAAGCACCCGGCTTACCTGCCGATGGCGCTGGGCGCGGGCAGCGTCACCCCGCTGCAGATGGCGGGCGCCTATTCGGTGTTTGCCAACGGCGGCTTCCGCGTCAATCCCTACCTGATCCAGAAGGTGGTCGATGCCCGCGGCAACGTGATTTCCGAGACCAAGCCCCAGCGCGCCGGCGAGGATGCAGTGCGCGTACTCGACGCCCGCACCGCCTTCATCGCCGACAGCATGCTGCGTGAGGTCGTGCGCAGCGGCACGGCAAACAGCGCCAAGCAGCGCCTGGGCCGCAATGACCTGGCCGGCAAGACCGGTACCACCAACGACGCCGTCGACGCCTGGTTCGCCGGGTACACGCCCAAGCTGGTGGCCATCGCCTGGATGGGCTACGACCAGCCCAAGAGCCTGGGCGTGCGCGAGACCGGCGGCGGCCTGGCCTTGCCGATCTGGGTGGGCTACATGGGCAAGATGCTCAAGGGCGCGCCGGAAATCCCCGAACGCCAGGCTCCGGAAGGCGTGGTCATGGTGGGCAGCGACTGGACCTTCGAGGAGAACGCGGGCGGCGCCGGCGTGGCTTCGGTTGGCCTGGGCGATCCGTGGCCGGGCAAGCCGGACGAAAGCACGCAATCGCCCGCCGATGTCGAGGCGGAGAAGAAGCGCATCCTGGAGATGTTCGGCGGCGGCTGAGGCCCCGCCGGGCGCACCCAATGAAAAAGCCGGCTTCTCAAGCCGGCTTTTTCGTGCCTGCGTGCTGCGCTCAGGCCAGTTTTAGCGTCACCCCCGCCTGCTGGCTTACGTAGCCGGACAGCGCCGCGTACAGCTCCCCGCCGCCGCGCGTATCGACCCAGCGCTGGCCATCATGGCGAAAATGGAAACCGCCCGAACGCGCCGCCACCCACAGCTCCTGCATGGGCGCCTGGCTGTTGACGATGATCTTGGAGCCGTCTTCGAATTCGAGCTCCATGAGATTGCCGGCGCGGTTGATTTCGATGTCGGCATCGGCTGCGTCGGCCGCGGTCTCCACTGCGCTTTCCAGCCGGTCCAGCTCTTGCTGGGCCAGCGCCAGGAACTCACTTTCACTCAGGGGGGGCATGCTAAACTCCGAGACCGCCGGCCGGCACCGCCATAGCGATGTAGTGCCGTAGCCGGCAGCGTATTGAAAAGTACTTCGTATTTCCGATGGTCCCGCCGCGCTCCGCTTGGGGACACTCCGGGACACTCCGGGACGATCGGGGACGACTCTGGACGACATTTTAAGGACGACCCGATGTTGCGTCGTGTTGCGATTGTATCGGCGTTTGCCGCCAGCCTTGCGATGCCCCTGCTGTCGGGATGCGGCATTCGCGGCCCGCTGGTGATGCCCAAACAGCCTCCCGCACCGGCACAGCCGGGCGTACCGGATCCCGGCCTGGGCAACCCGGCCGTGCCGAATCCGGCGGCTCCCCGGGGCTCCGCCTCCACAGCGGGACCCACCACGGCCCCGGACGCAGTGCCGGCCGCCACTCCCACCGCCAAATAACCATGACCGCCTTTTTCCATCGCCACGACGGCGCCCTGACCGTCGAGCACGTACCGCTCGCGCGCATCGCCGCCGAATACGGCACCCCCACCTACGTCTACTCGCGCGCCGCGCTGACCGCCGCCTACCAGGCCTACGCCGCTGCGTGCCAGGGGCGCCGCGCGCGCGTGCAGTACGCCATGAAGGCCAACTCGAACCTGGCGATCCTGCAGGTCTTTGCCAAGCTCGGCGCGGGCTTCGACATCGTGTCCGGCGGCGAGCTGCAGCGCGTGCTGGCGGTGGGCGGCGATCCGCGCAAGGTGGTGTTCTCGGGCGTGGGCAAGACCGCCGCCGAGATGGAACTGGCGCTCCAGCACGATGTGCTGTCGTTCAACGTGGAGTCGATCCCCGAACTGGACCGCCTCAACGCCGTGGCGGGCCGCCTGGGCAAGCGCGCGCGCGTGTCGCTGCGCATCAACCCGGATGTGGACGCCAAGACGCACCCGTATATCTCCACCGGCCTGAAGGGCAACAAGTTCGGCATCGCCTTCGAGGACGTGCTGCCGACCTACCGCGCCGCCGCCGCGCTGCCGCACCTGGAAGTCGCGGGCATCGACTGCCATATCGGCTCGCAGATCACCGAGGTTGCCCCTTATCTGGAAGCGCTGGACAAGGTGCTTGACGTGGTGGAAGCGCTCGAGCGCGAAGGCATCAACCTTGAGCACATCGACGTGGGCGGTGGCCTTGGCATCACTTACGACGACGAAACGCCGCCGGACATCACCGGCTTTGCCCGCACGCTGCTGGAGCGCGTTGCCGAGCGTGGCCACGGCCATCGCGAGGTACTGTTCGAGCCGGGCCGCTCGCTGGTGGGCAACGCCGGCGTGCTGCTGACCCAGGTCGAGTTCCTCAAGCCGGGCGTTGCCAAGAACTTCTGCATCGTCGACGCGGCCATGAACGACCTGGCCCGCCCCGCCATGTACGAGGCCTACCACCGCATCGAGCCCGTGCAACTGCGCGAAACCGCGCAGGCAACCGCCCTGACCTACGACGTGGTCGGCCCGGTGTGCGAATCCGGCGACTGGCTCGGCCGCGATCGCGCCTTGGCGGTGCAGCCGGGCGACCTGCTGGCCGTGATGTCGGCCGGCGCCTATGGCTTCGTCATGAGCTCCAACTACAACACCCGCCCGCGCGCGGCGGAAGTCATGGTCGACGGCCACGACGTGCACCTGGTGCGCGGCCGCGAGCACGTGGTCGATCTGTTCCGCGACGAACGCCTGCTGCAAGGCTAAGCACCCGCCCTCCCCCGCCACCACTTGCCCCCAATGGCCGTCAGCGGCCTGATCCTGGGCGGGCGCGCAGTGGTGGCGGACAGCACCCCCTGCCATACGGCCGGCGCATCGCGTGCCGTTTGCGCCAACGTGCGGCTCGCGCCGGGCCGCTTTGCGGGCGGCGGCATTGCTCGACGGAGCTGGACCTGGTCCGGGGACATCTTGAAACCCTATGGCTCCCCCAAGCCGTGCAGCCGCCCCGCCGAGCGCGAGATCACGCTCTTACCTTTGAGCGCTACCGTTGCGCCTTGAGGCCCGTTGCGGGCTTGCGCCACCACCACCAGCCACGCATCGCCAGCAAGCCGAACACCACCGCGGCGTAGATCGATACCGTGCCGAAGTCGTTCTTGCCGGCCTTATGCCACCAGTAGTGCAGGATCGCCAGCACAGCGATGGCGTACACCGCCCGGTGCAGCCCTTGCCAGCGCTTGCCGCCCAGCCACTTGACCATGGCATTGGCCGAGGTGGCCGCCAGCGCCACCATCAGCACGAAGGCGGCAAACCCCACCGTGATGAAGGGGCGCTTGGCGACGTCCTTGACGATGTAGGCCACATCGAAGCCCCGGTCCACGGCAAGCCACAACAGGAAGTGCTGCAGCGCGTAGAAAAAAGCAAAGAGCCCGAGCATGCGGCGCAGGCGGATCAGCCAGTTCCAGCCGGTAAGCCGGCGCAACGGTGTCACCGCCAGCGTGACGCACAGCATGGCCAGCGTCCAGGTGCCGGTCGAGCGCGTGACGAACTCCAGCGGATTGGCGCCGAACTGATCGGTAAAGCCGAGATAAAGCAGCCGCAGGAAAGGCAGCATGACAAGCAGCCACACCGCCCCCTTCACCGTGCGCACGTGTTCTGGCGCAAGCGTCGCGAATCCGGGCTGTGCGCGCGCTCGCGCCGGGCGCACAGCCGGGCGCGACGGGGACATATCCGGGGGCGCCATCAGAAGAACTTCCGCAGGTCCATGCCCTGGTAGAGCGACGCCACCTGCTGGCCGTAGCCATTGAACGGCAGCGTCTTGCGCTTGGGCGCGAACAGCGCGCCAAAACCGCTGCCCTTGTCCTCGCCGATGCGGCGCTCAGTGGCCTGGCTCCAGCGCGGGTGGTCCACGTCCGGATTGACGTTGGAGTAGAAGCCGTACTCCTGCGCCGCGGCCAGATTCCAGCTGGTGGCGGGCTGCTTGTCGACGAAACGGATCTTGACGATGGACTTGGCACTCTTGAAGCCGTACTTCCAGGGCACCACCACGCGCACGGGCGCGCCGTTCTGGTTGGGCAGCACCTCGCCGTACAAGCCAAAGGCCAGCAAGGTCAGCGGGTGCATCGCCTCGTCCATGCGCAGCCCTTCGGTGTACGGCCAGTCCAGCACGCGGGCGCTGACACCGGGCATCTGCTTCTTGTCGTTGAGGGTGACGAACTCCACGTACTTCGCGCCGGGCTGCGGCTCGACGCGCCGAATCAGCTCGGCCAGCGAATAGCCGCTCCAGGGGATCACCATCGACCAGCCCTCGACGCAGCGCAGCCGGTAGACCCGCTCTTCCAGCGGCGTCAGGCGCACGAGCTCGTCGATGTCATAGACCTTGGGCTTCTTCACCAAGCCTTCGACCGCGACCTGCCACGGCCGGGTCCGCAGCGTGCCGGCATTGTGCGCAGGGTCCGCCTTGTCGGTGCCGAACTCGTAGTAGTTGTTGTACGTGGTGACGTCCTCGTAAGGCGTGCGCTTCTCGGGCACCACGTAGGCATTGTTGGGCGTGGCCGGCAGTTTCTGCCCGCGCGGCGCCTGGGCATGCGCATCGCGCGCGCACCATGGCGCCAGCGTGCTCCCCGCTGCGCCCGCGGCAGCCATCGCCAGCAGGCGGCGCCGCGCTTCGAAAACACCGCGCGGCGTGATCTCGCTGGCGGCGATGTCGTCGCCGCGCAGCCATTTGGGGGAGGGAATCAGCATCGTTGTTCCTCGTTGCTAGCCGTATGCAAAAGACAGTTCACCGTTCGCGCCAGGCCCGGGCGGGGCCGGCCTGCACGATTGGACTTCAGCTTGAGTCGGTTGATGCAGGGGAATCCTGACATCTTTTTTCAGTTTCTTCGCATCCCACTCATTTCCCCGCCCTCAACCGCCTTGGTACTGCCGGTAAACCGCCTCCGCCAGCGCCAGCAGCGGCGCGCGCTCCAGCGGCCCGGCCAGCGCGAAGCCAAGATCCCGGTCTACCCAGTAAAAGGCCATGGTACGCGCCGCGGCGGCGGGTCGATCACCTGGCCCTGGGCCCATGCGCTCCAGCCGAAAGCCCGTATCGGGCGTATCGCGCGCCATGTGCCGCAGTTGCAGCGACAGCCGGGTGCCATCGTCGGCCTCGTACATCAGGATGGCCGACGGGCCGCCCTCGGCCACGCCGAGGCGGCCGCCGATCAGGTGGAATCCCTGGGCGCGCAGGTCGGGCACACGCAGCGGCGCGCCCAGGCGCTTGGACAGCCAGGCAACAAGATGGGCCTCATCGGTGGCGGCCACCTCGACTGGGTGGCGCACCTCCGGCGCATAGACGACATGGCTGGCCAACGCCTCGCGCGCAAAGCGCTCCACCGAGGGCGCTCCGGCCGCCAGCGTGTCCGCGCGGTCGTGTGCAACCCACCCGATCGCGCCACCCACCACCAGCGCGGCGAGGCTGGCGGCCAGCGCCATGCCCCAGCCAGCGGGCCGCCGCTGCGCATCGCGGCGGCTGCCGCGCAGCCTTGGCGGAAGTGCCGCCAGCGGCACTGTTTCGTTGAGCACGCCATCGAATGCAGCGTGCAACTCGCCCGTCTGCCGCCGCCAGCCTCCCACGCGCTCCCCGGCCTCGGGATGAGCGGCCAGGTACGCCTCCACCTCGGCGCGGCGGGCGGGATCGAGCTGGCCATCGGCGTAGGCGTGGAGATCGGCTTCGTTGACTGGGGACATCATTTGACTCGCTGCAGTCCGGCCGCGTGGCCGGCGGCCTGCGGGTTCGCATCGGCCGCCGTGGCTGGCGCGCCATCCATCAGCATGCGCATCTGCTCCCGGCCCCGCGACAGCCGGGACATCACGGTGCCCACCGGCACCTCCAGCACTTGCGCCGCCTCGGCATAGCTGAGCTGCTCCAGGCCGACCAGCAGCAGCACCGCGCGCTGGGCCTCGGGCAGCCGCGCCAGCGCCCGCGCCAGATCCAGCCGCAGGCCGGGCTCGGGCGCAGCACTGGGTACGTCGGGCAGCGTGTCGGTATAGGTCACCGGGTCCGCGCGCCGGTACGCGTTCACGCGCAGCCGGTGCATCATGGTCAGCAGCCATGACAGCAGGCCATCCGCGCCATCGCCCCACCAGGCGCCCGCGCGCAGGTGGAAGCGCCAGCGGTAGCGCAGCGCACGCTCCAGCGTGTCCTGCACCAGGTCGTCGGCGGATGCCGCGTCGCCGGTCAGGCCACGGGCGTGGGGGCGC
>NZ_BAAILO010000210.1:96232-128101 GCF_054589115.1 Cupriavidus sp. 8B
CGTCAGGCTGCCCTAGCCCGTATCAGGGCGTAGCCGCGTGCCAGACGTTGTTGAAGTTGTCGCCCGTGCGGTCACCCGGCTTGGCATCCTTGGAGAAACGGTAGAGCGGCTTGCCCCGATAGGCCCATTGCTTGCCGCCGTCGTCACGCGTGATGACGCTGTAGTCGCCCGTGGCGCTGGTACCGGGCGCGGCCATCAGTGGCGGCCAGTTGGTGGCGCAACCGCCATTGCAGGCGCTCTTGCCGGCCGTGTCACGGTCGAACGTATAGAGTGTCAGGCCCTGAGGATCGGTCAACGTGCCACCGGCAACCTTCACCGTGGGCGGCATATTGCCGGCGCTGCCACCCATGCCACCCATGCCCGAACAGGCGGACAGCAGGACTGCGGCAGAGGCGAGCGCGAGAACAGCGGGGCGGGACAACGATGCGAGGGAAGCGACTGCGATAGGACGGGAAAGGGCCATGATGTCGATCTCCATGCGATTCGGCGCCGCCAGCCGGCACCGTCCCTTCAGTAAACACCGGATGTGACGGCTTTATTCCATTCGGGCGAAAAAAAACCTGCCGCATCGCACGGATGGGCAGGTTTTCATATTGCAGCGCAACACCCGGATCAGAGTTCGCCGTAGCTATGCAGACCGGAAAGGAACATGTTGACGCCCAGGAAGGCAAAGGTCGTGACCAGCAAACCCACCAGCGCCCACCAGGCCGCCATGGTGCCGCGCAGGCCCTTCATCAGCCGCATATGCAGCCAGGCCGCGTAGTTCAACCAGACGATCAGGGCCCAGGTCTCCTTGGGGTCCCAGCTCCAGTAGCCGCCCCAGGCTTCCGCCGCCCACAGCGCGCCAAGGATGGTGGCGATGGTGAAGAAGGCAAAGCCCACCGCGATCGACTTGTACATCACATCGTCGAGCACTTCGAGCGAGGGCAGGCGCTCGGCGAGGATGCCGTGCTGCTTGAGCAGGTAGGCCACCGACACCATGGCGGCCAGGGCGAAGGTGCCGTAGCCGATGAAATTGGCCGGCACGTGGATCTTCATCCACCAGCTCTGCAGCGCGGGCACCAGCGGCTGGATCTCGCTCGCGTCGCGGCTGACCGTATACCACAGCAGGAAACCGACTGCCGCCGATACCACCAGCATCACGAACGGCCCCAGCGCACGGGTCTTGTAGCGGCCTTCGTAATACAGGTGGAACAACGAGGTGATCAGCGTGAACAGCACGAACACTTCGTACAGGTTGGAGATGGGGATGTGGCCGATGTCCGCGCCGATCAGGTAGGACTCGTACCAGCGCACCAGCATGCCGGTAAAGCCCAGCATCACCGCTGCCCACACCATCTTGCTGCCGATTTGCAGCCCGGTCTCCGAGCGCGCCAGCAAGCCGCCCCAGTAGAACAGGGTGGACAGGAACACCAGGGCGCTCATCCACAAAATGGCCGACTGGCTCGACAGGAAGTACTTGAGGAAGAAGGCCTGCTCGGCGCGCGGCAACTGGCCCTGGTAGAGCTGGATCGCGAACAGCGCCAGCACCGTCAGCGTCACCATCAGCAACCGCGCCGGCTTCCAGTGCCATCCCAGCAGCGCAAAGGTAGGCACCGCGGCGATCAGCACGCCCTTGTCGTAGACATTCATCCACGCGCCGTAGCGTGCCAGCGCGAAGCCCGCGCCCGCCGCCAGCATCAAGGCAAAGAGCCAGTCGACCCAGCCGAGCCGGCGCAGGAACGACGGCTCCAGGTAGGCCTGCTCATCGCCACTAGCGACAACGCCCGCTGGACTCGCCTCCATGCCCGGCTTGGCCTGATTCACATTCGAAGACATATTGGTTCCTGCTTATTTGCGGGCGCCTGCCGTGCCGATGCTGCCGGCGGCGCGGCCAACATCGTCGCGCAGCGCGACAAACTCTTTCTCGAAATCCAGTGTACGGCGCTGCGTGGACATGGCCATCAGCACGTGGCTGGCGGCGCCCTGCCCGCCAGCGGTTCCGGCGGGGTCCGCGGGGTCCTTCACCCAGAGCCAGACGCGGCGCTCGCGGATGTAGAACATCGAGAACACGCCCAGCACCAACAGCAGACAGCCAAGATACACGATGTTCTTCCCTGGTGCACGGGTCATCTGGAACACGCTGGCCTTCACTTCCGTGAAGTCGTCGAGCTGCAGGAAAACCGGCGCGGTGTAGAAGAAACTGTCGGACAGCGCATTGATGGCTTGCTGCATGAAAGCGCCACTTTGGGCACTATTCGGCACCACCGGCAGCTTGTCTTGCGCGCGCGCCACCTGCCAGAGTTCCCACATCGAGCCATTGAGGATCTTCAGCAGCACGTCGGCGGCTTTCTGCTGCTCGGCCGGCGGCACGGACTTTTCCAGGAAGGCGGCAATCGCGGTGAAGCCGCCCGGCGGGGCCTGCGGGTTGCTGCGCGAGGCGCCGGCAAACAGGTCGAGCGCGCGCAAGGCGCCCTCGGCCAGCTGGCCGCGCAGTACTTCGCGGCCCTCGCCCGGCATCGAGGCGAGTGCGAAGCGGCGCGCGGCTTCGCTGCGCAGCGCGCGATCCTGCAGCGCAGCACGCAGGCGCATCCAGTCCGCCACGCTGTTTTGCTCGTCGGCCGGAATGCGCAGATAGCGGAACGGCTCGCTCGGCGTATCCCGCATGCCGGCGAGGAAGACCGACTGGCCGTCGAGTTGCACCGGCACCATGTAGTTATTGAATTCGCGAGCCTGGCCGTTGCGGTCGCGCAACTTGTATTGCACCGACGGGCCAACGTTGCGCAACTCCTTCGCGCGGTCAGGATTGACCGCCGAGCCCAGGTGGGACTCGAGCTTCTCGTTGAGCGATTTGCGCGCCACGCCACGCGCGTCGGGCTTGCCCGATGCATCCGTGACGTTCTCGATATTCATCAGGCGGAAATCGCTGAACTCGACCGTCAGCCCCTCGGCATCGGCCGCGTTGCCCGTGCCGGTCAGCGGCGAATTGGCGCCCACGGTGCCGGCAAAAGCAAAGGTCTTTTCACTGCCACCCTGCATCGGGTAGCCAACGAACTTCAGCTTGGAGCCGCCGTCCTCGAAGCTGGACTGGTAGATAGCCACGCCGTCCACCACCAGCGGCTCGTTGACCTTGATGGTGGCCTCGGTCTTGCGGCCGGTGGCGCGGTCGGTGATGACCACGTCGGAGGCGAACAGCTTGGGCATGCCGGTCGAGTAATGCTCGACGCTGAACTTCTTCAGCGTGATATTGAACGGCAGATCCTGCACCAGCGCGCCGTCCGAGATATTCAGGATGGCGGTGGACACCGTCGAGCCTTCCGGCACGAAGGCGTTGCCACGGAAGCCCGGATTGTTGACCGACAAACGGTGCTCGGGCGGGATGTCGTTGATCACGGCGTTGCCGCCGATCGGGCTCTTGCCGCCGAACCACATCTGCGCGCGGATCAACATGTCGCCGTCGAGCAGGCCACCGATGCAGATCACCACGATAGCGGTGTGCGCGAGGATGTAGCCCAGCTTGTTGGCCGCGCCCGCCTTGGCGGCCAGCAGGGTGGCGCCTTCATGCGCAACGCTCTTGATGCGGTAGCCGCGATTGGCCAGCAGCGCGGTGAGGTGCTTCACCGCATCGGCGCGGGGGCGGCCCGAATCGAACTCGGCGCGATGATGGAAGGACCGCAGGCTGCGCTCACGCACGTGGTCCTTCCACGAGCGCATGTCCTTGATCATCTTGGGCGCGTTGCGGGTCAGGCACAGCGAGGTGGAGATCACCAGGAAGGTCAGGATCAGCAGAAACCACCAGGAGCTGTAAACCTTTTGCAACGACAGCGCGTGGAACAGGTCAGCCCAGAAAGGACCGAACTGGTTCACATAGTTGGGATAGGGCTCGTTCTGCTTGAGGACGGTCCCGACCACGCTGGCAATCGCAATCACCGTCAGCAGCGCGATAGCGAATCGCATCGAGGACAGCAGCTCAACCGCGTCGCGTAGCAGGCGGTGAGAAGTCTTCAGGTGCAGTCCTGACGTGGAAGCGGTGGACATGTGCAGTGGGGCCCTCAGCCTTGAAATGAAAAAGGGTGGACATGCTCGCGCAGGCCACCCTCTTCGATTGTTGCCGGGCTGCTTGGTTGCACCTGGGCGTGGCGCTTCGCGATGGCGAGGCCCGCTGCGGTGCTCCGGCTGCCCGGCGCGGAACGACTTAGCGAATCCCTGCGACGTAATCGGCCACGGCCTTGATCTCGGCATCCGACATCTTGGCGGCGACGGTGGTCATCACGGGATTGTTCTTGCGGGTGCCCTGGCGGAACGCAACCAGTTGCGCCTCGGTGTACTCGGACCATTGGCCGCCGATGCGCGGGTACTGGGCCGGAATGCCGGCGCCGGTGGGGCCGTGGCAAGCCGCGCAGGCCGGCACGCCCTTGGCCGCAATGCCGCCTCGGTAGATCTTCTGGCCGGCTTCGATGGTGTCCTTGTTCTTGGCGGTGGCAGGCTTGAGGCTCTGCTTGGCCAGGTAGGCGCCGACGTCCTTCATTTCCTGCTCGGACAAGGCGGCCGCGTAGGGCGACATGATGGCATTGCTGCGGCTCTTGGCCTTGAAGTCGTCGAGCTGCTTGTGCACGTATTCGGGGTGCTGGGCGGCCAGCTTCGGGTTGGCGGCGCCGCCGCTGTTGCCGTTGGCGCCGTGGCAGCTCAGGCAAGCCGGGACATTGCGATCAGCGGCACCTTGCGTGTAGAGGGTTTCGCCCTTGGCCGGATCAGCCTTTGCGGCGGCCTGCTCTGCGGCAGATGCCAGACCGGTCATGGCAGTTGCCGGCAGAGCCAGCGCCACGACAGCCAGAAGTTTCGCAATGCGGTTCATTCGCACACCTTGTCTGAATTGTTTTGAATTCCATGGGGCACGCCGTTCAGCACACTGCCCGCGGTGAGGACGCGATGGGCAGGCACTTTGACATCGGAAATTCATCACGACGGACCGCCGGCTCGCCTGAAGCCAGAAAACGCCCAGGCGAAAGCCGGATGGCACCGCCCCCATGCGAACGAGAGCGGCAGACCGTGCGAATATCCCGGTAGCAGGCCCAGACCCCCGGTTGGCCCTCTTGTGGCGGCACCACGCTTCGGCGCCGTAACAGGGACTTGACCAACAGGCTTGCTACCACAATGGAACGGACACGCAAGACTTCCCTGCCAGATAAATGCGAGGCCAAGGATGCCGCGCGTCACCTAATCGGGAGGCCGTTAACCGCGTTATTGTACAATAAATCGTGTGCCGGATAGAGGATGTGCGCGCCGCGACGCGGCCAGACGCCAGCCCCGGCCATCCAGGCGGCAGCATGTGCCGCCCACCTCACTCACATCGGCGCGGTGACGCCGGCGAACCCGCCTGAACCCAGGCGGCAGCCCGCCCCCACCCGCCCCATCGCCCAAGCGCATGTCCCTCCTACATCAGGCCCGCTTTTTCGTTACCGTCAATCACCTGCGCGACCTGCCTGCCACGGCCGTGCCGGAAGTGGCGTTCGCCGGCCGCTCCAACGCCGGCAAATCCACCGCCATCAACATCCTGTGCAACCAGAAGCGGCTGGCTTTCTCGTCGCGCACGCCGGGCCGCACCCAGCACATCAACTTCTTCGGCGTGGCCCCGGTCAAGGCGCCGGACCCGCTCGCCTTCCTCGTCGACTTGCCCGGCTACGGCTATGCGCAGGTGTCGGGATCGGCCAAGTTCCACTGGCAAGCGTTGCTGAGCGACTACGTGCAGACCCGCTCGCAACTGTCCGGCCTGGTGCTGATGATGGACGCGCGCCGCCCCTTTACCGACCTGGATTGCCAGATGGTCGAGTGGTTCCTGCCCACGGGCCGGCCTATTCACGTGCTGCTGACCAAGGCCGACAAGCTGACCAACAGCGAGAACGCCCTTGCCTTGCGCGAAACCCGCAAGGTGCTGGCCGGCTACGCCGAGCAGCTCGACACGCCCGTGCCCCTGACCGCGCAGCTGTTCTCCAGCCTGAAGCGCCGCGGCATCGAGGAAGCCCAGCGCGTGGTGGCGGGTTGGCTGTCCCTGCCCGAGGCCCTGCCACCCGCCGCCCCGGCCAACAACGCCGCGGCAGCGCCGGAAGCTGAAACGGAAGCTGAACCGAGTGCGGCTGCGGACGATACGCCGCCCGACGCGCCCGCGAACTGATCCCACGGGCGCCACGACGCGTACCCACCCCTGCGCCCGCCCTGTTGTCGAATCGGCAAATAGAATCGGCAAATGAACCGGCAAAAAAAACCCCGTTGCAAGCAACGGGGGCGAACTTTCCCACCGGTTAAGGGCGGGTACCCGCTCAGGGAGGAGTAGCGGGGGACGCTGCATCACGCAAGCGCAACGCAGAGTGTCCGCGAGTATGATAGCGGGCGAGATCAAAAGTTTAGTTTTTCTTTCACAAGCGGCCTGGTCAGGCACTTGCCAGCCACATCGCGCCAGCCGCCCGGCAGACTCCCGCACTTCTTTTCCGACTCCCCCTCTCAAGCCATGTCCACTTTTCCCGAGTACCGTCCGCGCCGCATGCGCCGTGATGATTTCTCACGCAGGCTGATGCGCGAAAACCGCTTGTCGCCGGACAACCTGATCTATCCGGTGTTCATCGTCGACGGCCATAACCAGCGCGAGAGCGTGGCATCCATGCCCGGCGTGGAGCGTCTGTCGATTGACCTGCTGCTGCCGGTGGCGCAAGACTGCGTGAAGCTTGGCATCCCGGTCATCGCGCTGTTCCCGGTAATCGACCCGGCCCTGAAGACGCCCGACGGCATCGAGGCGACCAACGCCGAAGGCCTGATCCCGCGCGCCGTGCGTGCGCTCAAGGACCGCTTCCCGGAACTGGGCGTGCTGACCGACGTGGCGCTGGATCCTTACACCAGCCACGGCCAGGACGGCGTGCTGGACGACGACGGCTACGTCATCAACGACGTCACCGTGGAGATCCTGGTCAAGCAGGCACTGACGCAGGCCGCGGCCGGCGTGGATATCGTGGCGCCCTCGGACATGATGGACGGGCGCATCGGCGCCGTGCGCGCGGCGCTGGAAGACGGCGGCTATATCCATACGCGGATCATGGCGTACTCGGCCAAGTTCGCCTCGGCCTTCTACGGCCCGTTCCGCGATGCGGTGGGCTCGGCGGCCAACCTGGGCAAGGGCAACAAGATGACCTACCAGATGGACCCGGCCAACTCCGATGAGGCCTTGCGCGAAGTGGCGCAGGACATCATGGAAGGCGCGGACATGGTGATGGTCAAGCCCGGCATGCCTTACCTCGACATCCTGCGGCGCGTGAAGGACGAGTTCCGTTTCCCCACCTACGTCTACCAGGTCAGCGGCGAGTACGCGATGCTCAAGGCCGCCGCCCAGAATGGCTGGCTGGATCACGACAAGGTCATGATGGAATCGCTGCTGGCGTTCCGCCGCGCCGGCGCCGATGGCATCCTGACCTATTTCGCACGCGACGCCGCTCGCCTGCTCACGCGCTGAACCGGCCCGGATGCAACTGCTAGGCTTTTCCGCCAGCCAGGTCCATCCGCTCGCCTCGCTCGATGCGGCGCGCGATTTCCTCGCCGGCAATGCGGCGGCCCGCTTCGTCTGGGTCGACACGCCGATCGAGGAGGTCAGCGGCGCGCCGACGGCCTGGCGCGACAGCGTCCAGGCGCTGACGGGCTCCCCGGTATTGGACCTGCATCTCATCGATGCCACCAATTCGTCGCATCCGTCGTATTTCGATACGACGCATGCCTACGACATGGTGATCTTCCGCAAGCTCACGTTCGAGACCAGCCGGCTGATCGCCGAGGCTGGCGGAGAGGCGGCGGCGGCATCCGCTACCGCGACAACCGGCCAGCAGTCCGCCGCGAAACCCAGAACTGCGGCCAAGCCGCGCCGCTACCCGCCGGGCTTCCTGCCCGCGCTGGCCAAGATCGATACCCAGCCGGTCACTTTCTTCGTTTTCGATAACGTGCTACTGACGGTCCGGCCTGCGCAATCGCGCACGCTGGACCAGGTGCGCCAGCGCCTGCTTGAGCTGTGCCAGGCGCCGCGGCCGCAAGCGGCGTCAAAGACACGGGCCAACGGGAACGCCGCGCTGGTGCATGGCATCCGCCCGCCAACCCGCCCGGAAGACCTGATGCTGCGGCTGCTCAACGCCATGGTCGACCGCTACCTGGACCTGCGCGCACCGCTGACGCGCCAGCTCGACCGGTGGCAGCGCGCGCTGCTTAACGCGCGGCGCAGCTTTTCCAGCTGGGAGGGATTGCTGGACGCCCGCATCGAGCTGCGGCGCCTGGAGCACCTATGCGAGGAGCAGCACGACGCACTGCAAGAGTTCCGCGACAGCCTGCTCGACAACAGCTACAGCATCGCGAGTGAAGGGGCCGCCACAGGCACGCCAGGTGCGCCAAACACGGCAGGCCGCGACGATGCACTGCTGGTGCGCATCAACGACGTGATGGAGCACATCTCGCGTGTGCTCGCGCATGCCCGCCGGCTGGAGGACTCGATCGAGTCCGCGGTGCAGATCCACTTTTCATCGGTGGCGCACCGTACGAATCGGACCATGCGCACGCTGACGCTGATCACCGCGCTGTTCATGCCGCTCACGCTGATCACCGGCATCTTCGGCATGAACTTCGACCGCATGCCATGGCTGCGCGAGCCGCAGGGCTTCTGGTGGTCGCTGGCGCTGATGGGGGCGGTAGTGGTGGTGCTGGCCGCGGTATGGGCGCTGGGACGCCGGCTGG
Source organism: Cupriavidus sp. 8B (assembly GCF_054589115.1). Lineage (NCBI taxonomy): Bacteria > Pseudomonadati > Pseudomonadota > Betaproteobacteria > Burkholderiales > Burkholderiaceae > Cupriavidus > Cupriavidus sp. 8B. Next base: position 104,969 of record NZ_BAAILO010000210.1, read on the forward strand.
AGCAAAGCTAGCCGGCGCCTGCCGAAGCTGGCGCTTCGGGTATTTCAGGTACGTCTCGGATACGTCTCAGGTACGTGTCAAGTGCTGGCCTTCGCATCGAGCGCACGCGACAGCGTGTCGAGAAAGCGCGTGGCCGGCTGGTAGCCGATCGCGCGGACCGGCCGCTCGCGCCCGTCGGCGCCGTACAGGATGATGCCCGGGGGGCCGAACAGCCCGAAGCGCTTGAGCAACGCACGGTCGTCGGCGTTGTTCCGCGTGACGTCCGCCTGCAGCATCACGACCTCGGACAGCCGCGCCCGCACGCGCTTATCCGTAAAGGTGAACCGCTCCATCTCCTTGCAGCTCACGCACCAGTCCGCATAAAAATCGAGCAGCACCGGCTTGCCAGCGGCGGCGGCCTGCGCCACGCGCGCGTCGAGCTCGGCAATCGAGCGAACCCGCTCGAACCGCACCTCGGACACACCGCCGGCTGCCGCTTCCGGCGCCGAGCGCGCGGCACTCAGGTGCGCCAGCGGCTGCAGGGGATCCCGGCCACCGGATGCCAGCCCCACCAGCAGGATGGCCCCCGCCAGCGCTGCCAGCAGGCCCAGGCCCTTGCCTACCCTGGCCAAGCCATGCGCATCGGGGCCGAGCGAATCGAAGGCGCTCAGGAACACCGCGCCAACCAGCAGCAGCGCAGCCCAGCCCGCCATCAGCGCCCATGCCGGCAGCACCGGGCTCACCATCCAGAGCGCCACGCCCAGCAGCAGGAAGCCAAAGAAGCGCTTGGTCGTCTCCATCCAGCGCCCGGCGCGCGGCAGCAGGTTGCCTGCCCCCACGCCCACCAGCAGCAGCGGCACGCCCATGCCGAGCGCCATGGCAAACAGCGCACCGCCGCCGACTACGGCATCGCCGGTGCGCGCGATATAGGCCAGCGCGCCGGCAAGTGGCGCCGTCACGCACGGCCCGACGATCAGCGCCGAGATTGCGCCCATGGCTGCGGCGCCGGCGAGCTGCCCGCCCTGGCGACGGTTGGACGACGCCGTCAGCCGGGTCTGCCAGTGCTGCGGCAGCTGCAGCTCGTAGAGACCGAACATGGACAGCGACAGCGCCACCATCAGCAGCGCGAAGGCAACCAGCACCCACGGCGCCTGCAGCGCCGCCGAGAGGCCCTCGCCGAGCAGGCCCGCCGCCACGCCGATGCCGGTGTAGACCACCGCCATGCCGAGCACATAGGACAGCGACACCAACAGGGCGCGCTTGCGCGTGACGTGCTCGCCCACCACGATCGACGACAGGATGGGCACCATGGGTAACACGCACGGCGTGAAGGTCAGCAGCAAGCCCAGGCCGAAGAACAGCGCGGCGATCACGCCGAGGTTGCGGCTGGCCAGGGCGCCGGCAATGCGGTCGTTCTCGTCGGCCGCGGGTGCCGGTTGGGCGGGGGAGGGCCCGGTCGATGCCGCAGCCCCCGCCGCGTCGCCCCTTGCGGCGGCCGGGCCGTTGCCGATGCTGCTGGAATCCGCCGGTGCCCGCTTGCCGAACAGGCTGTCGAGCACACCACCGCCGACCTTGAACACACTTTCCTGCGGCGGATAGCACAGGCCCTTGTCGGCGCAGCCCTGGGAGGTCACCACCAGCGACCATTTGCCGTCGGCCGGGGCAGACTCCACCGGCACGCGGATGGTCAGCCCGCCGTGATAGGTTTCCATCTCCTTGCCGAACGTCTCGTCGAACTTGACCTTGCCGGGCGGGAACACCGGCGCGCCCAGCTTGACGGATGCAGGCTGCGCCGCAAAGGCGAAGCGATCGCGGTAGAGGTAATAGCCGTCCGCCACATCGAAGCGAACCTCGATCGTCTTCGCATCGACCTGATGCGCGGCAAACCGGAAGGCTTGCTCAGGCGGCAGGAAATCGTCGTCGGCGGCATGCGCCACGCCGGCAAGGCATAGCCAGAGCGCGGCAAACAGCATGATCAGCAGCCGCACTGCGGCACTATGCCGCACGGCTTGCACGGCCCGGGGCCCCCTCGAAGCGTTCGCGCCCACACTGAAACTCATGCCCTGCCTTTGAATTGTCATTCGTTCTGTCCGCATCGCGCTCGCGTCAGGCGCTGTCGCCCTCGTCCGCGCCCGTTCGGGTTTCATGCGCCACCCATGCCAGATAGGGCGCGAATCCGGCGACCAGCGGCAGCGCCACGATCTCCGGCACCTCGTACGGGTGCGCGAGCCGGATCGCTGCCTCCAGCGCGGCGTAGCGCTCCTGGGTGGTCTTGATCATCAGCGGCCACTCGCGTGCGCTTTCGATCTCACCTTGCCACCAGTACTCGGACTCGCACGGCGCGAGCCGGTTCACGCATGCCGCCAGCCTCGACTCCAGCACGGCCCTTGCTACACGACCCGCGGACTCGGCGTCCGGCAGCGACGTCATCACCAATATTGCTTCGCTCATCAAAACTTCCTCCCAGGCCGCAGGCTGCCCGGCGGCGGCATTCCGGCACGCCGGCCCCGGAAAACAAAAGAGCCAGGCATATAGCCTGGCTCGATTGTAAGCGGTGTCCGCGCGGCTCGCCGCGACCAAAGGTCGCAAGCGGCCGGGACGGCATCAACCTTATTCGCCTGCTTCCTCAGCCGGCGCTTCGGTGATTTCCGGGCGGTCAACCAGTTCGACCAGCGCCATCGGCGCATTGTCGCCTTGGCGGAAACCGAACTTCAGGATACGGGTGTAGCCACCCGGACGTGCGTTGTAACGCGGGCCGAGTTCGTTGAACAGCTTGGTGACCATGTCGCGGTCGCGCAGGCGGGCGAAAGCCAGGCGGCGATTGGCAACGGTGTCCTTCTTGGCCAGCGTGATCAGGGGCTCGACAACCTTGCGCAGTTCCTTGGCCTTGGGCAGGGTGGTCTTGATCAGCTCGTGCTGGAACAGCGAGTTGGACATGTTGCGCAGCATCGCGAGACGGTGCGACGAAGTGCGGTTCAGTTTCCGCAAACCATGACGGTGACGCATGATGATTCCTTTATTGCTATGTTTGACCAGCTCTTCTATCGCTTGGCCGGGATGCTTCCCGGTTCGGCGCGGGCCGGTAGTCTATTAGGGCAGCCGGCACATGCCGGTCGCCGGGATGACCTGGCGCGGTGGCTGGACAAGCCCGCCACCGCGCCCGGTTATTACTTCTCCAGCCCTGCGGGCGGCCAGTTCTCGAGCTTCATGCCGAGGGTCAGGCCGCGCGAAGCCAGCACTTCCTTGATTTCGTTGAGCGACTTGCGACCCAGGTTCGGGGTCTTCAGCAGCTCATTTTCGGTACGCTGGATCAGGTCGCCGATGTAGTAGATGTTTTCGGCCTTCAGGCAGTTGGCCGAACGCACCGTCAGCTCCAGGTCGTCGACCGGGCGCAGCAGGATCGGATCGATCTGCGGCGTACGGCTCGAAGCGGCTTCCGCCGACGACTCGGTGCCTTCCAGCGCGGCGAACACCGACAACTGATCGACCAGGATGCGCGCCGATTGACGAATCGCTTCCTCGGGCGAAATCACGCCGTCGGTTTCGATGTTCATCACCAGCTTGTCGAGGTCGGTACGTTGTTCCACACGAGCCGATTCGACTGCGTACGAAACGCGGCGCACCGGCGAGAACGAAGCGTCCAGCACGATGCGGCCGATCACCTTGCCCGCTTCGTCGCCGAACTTGCGCACGTTGCCCGGCACATAACCACGGCCTTGTTCGACCTTGATCTGCATATCGAGCTTGCCGCCGGCCGACAGGTGAGCGATCACGTGGCCGGGGTTGATGATCTCGACATCGTGGGGCAGCTCGATATCGGCTGCCGTCACAACGCCTTCGCCTTCCTTGCGCAGCGAGACCGTGACTTCGTCGCGGTTGTGCAGCTTGAAGACCACACCCTTCAGATTCAGCAGCAGGTTGACTACGTCTTCCTGCACGCCATCGATGGTGGAGTACTCATGGACCACCCCAGCGATCGTGACTTCGGTCGGGGCATAACCGACCATCGACGACAGCAGCACGCGACGCAGGGCGTTACCGAGCGTATGGCCATAGCCACGCTCGAACGGCTCCATCACGACCTTGGCGTGATGGTCGCCGAGCGGCTCCACGGCAATAATTTTAGGCTTGAGTAGTGCTGTTTGCATTAGGTTGTCCTTTTCAATACCCTCGGCTCGTTACACCGATAAGGCTGACGTATGGAACCTGAAAATCCCATCGCACGATGGGCAATAAGCCCGGCGCGCGGCAGCGCGTCGGGCTGAATGTGAAGCTTGACGGGAAACGCAAGCCCCTGACCGTTCGATGGTGTCGGACAGAATTCGAGTGATTAACGCGAATACAATTCGACGATCAGGCTTTCGTTGATGTCACCCGAGATATCGGCGCGATCCGGCACTTGCTTGAATGTGCCTTCGAACTTCTTCGCGTCCACGGCAACCCATGCCGGGAAACCCGATTGCTCAGCCAGCGACAGCGCTTCGGCGATACGGACTTGCTTCTTCGACTGCTCGCGGATGGTGATGACGTCACCAGCCTTGACTTGTGCCGACGGCACGTTCAGGGCTTGACCGTTCAGCAGGATCGCCTTGTGCGACACCAGCTGGCGCGCTTCAGCGCGGGTCGAGCCAAAGCCCATGCGGTACACGACGTTGTCCAGGCGCGATTCCAGCAGTTGCAGCAGCTTCTCGCCGGTGTTGCCCTTGCGGCGGTCGGCTTCAGCGAAGTAGCGGCGGAACTGACGCTCGAGCACGCCATAGATACGCTTGACCTTCTGCTTTTCGCGCAGTTGGTTGCCATAGTCGGAGGTGCGTGCACCCGAGGTGCGGCCGTGCTGGCCCGGCTTGCTGTCCAGCTTGCACTTGTCTGCAAGCGAGCGGCGTGCGCTCTTCAGGAACAGGTCGGTACCTTCACGACGGGATAGTTTGGCCTTCGGGCCGATATAACGTGCCACTTTATCTTCCTTCCTGATCGATCGCGGCGCCTTGTTCGACGCGCCGCGAGTCCGCCTTCTCCGCCCGTTCTAGGGACGCATGAGTGGCAGACGGTGGGCTTATCCAGCGCATTCCCCTGAGGGCACGCGCAAAAGCATATGACTGACTGCTTGCACCAGGCGGCGGGCCATGAGGCCAATCGCCAAACACAAAAACGCAAAACGAAAACCTGCCGCAAAGCATATGCAGCAGGTCAACGTGCAATGCTACCACACCGGGCAGAGATAGAGGAAGACCTCACCCACAGCCCGGGTATCACACCGGCGCTTAGATCCGACGACGCTTGGGCGGACGGCAGCCGTTGTGCGGCACTGGCGTCACGTCTTCGATAATCGAGATCTTGATGCCGAGCGCGTTCAACGCGCGCACAGCCGATTCACGGCCAGGGCCGGGACCCTTGATGCGCACGTCCAGGTTCTTGATACCCTGGTCTTGCGCCACGCGGCCGGCGTTCTCGGCAGCAACCTGAGCTGCAAAGGGCGTCGACTTACGCGAACCCTTGAAGCCCTGGCCACCCGAGGTTGCCCATGCCAGAGCGTTGCCCTGACGGTCGGTGATCGTGATGATGGTGTTGTTGAACGAAGCGTGGACGTGCGCAATGCCGTCGGCAACGTTCTTCTTGACCTTCTTACGCGCGCGCTGGGCGGCGTTATTCGGACCTTTTGCCATTAGTTTCTTCCTCTGCCTTCGGCTTTACTTCTTCAGAGCCACGCCGGCCTTACGCGGACCCTTGCGGGTACGGGCGTTGGTGCGGGTGCGCTGACCGCGCATCGGGAGACCCCTGCGGTGACGGACGCCACGATAGCAACCAAGGTCCATGAGACGCTTGATGTTCATCGTGGTTTCACGACGCAGGTCACCCTCAACCGTGGCCTTGGCTACTTCGTCACGAAGCTTTTCCAGGTCGCCGTCGGTCAGGTCCTTGACCTTCTTGTCAAAGGGAACGCCGGTGGCCACGCAAATCTTGCGGGCGCGCGAGCGGCCGATACCGTAAATAGCCGTCAGGCCGATCTCGGTATGCTTGTGGTTCGGGATGTTAACCCCTGCGATACGTGCCATTCGTCAATCCTCTTTCCGATTAGCCTTGGCGTTGCTTGTGGCGGGGATCCGACGAGCAGATCACGCGCACGACACCGTTGCGCTTGATAACTTTGCAGTTGCGGCAAATGCGCTTAACAGAAGCCAGCACTTTCATGATTTTCCTCTTCCTTCAATTCCTGTTCGCTTCACTTCGTCCGAAAGACGATGCGCGCGCGTGACAGATCATATGGGGTCAGTTCAACCGTCACCCGATCACCCGGAAGAATCCGGATGTAGTTCATTCGCATCTTGCCGGAGATATGGCCCAGCACTACATGGCCGTTTTCCAGTTTGACGCGGAACGTCGCGTTGGGAAGGTTTTCCAGGACCTCCCCCTGCATCTGGATGACGTCGTCTTTTGCCATACCTAGCCTGTACCGACCCGGCTTCAGCGCAAGGTCAGATTACCCTTGAAATTCGCTTTCTTCAGCAGGGACTCATATTGCTGCGACATGACATAGGATTGGACCTGGGCCATGAAGTCCATCGTGACGACCACGATGATCAGCAACGAGGTTCCGCCAAAATAGAACGGAACGTTCCAGCGCAGTACCAGGAATTCCGGCAACAGGCAGACCAGTGTGATGTAGATCGCACCAGCCAGCGTCAGACGGACAAGAATCTTGTCGATGTAGCGCGTCGTCTGCTCGCCCGGACGAATGCCCGGAATGAAGGCACCGCTTTTCTTCAGGTTGTCCGCGACTTCCCGGCTGTTGTACACAAGAGCCGTATAGAAGAAGCAGAAAAATATAATTGCAGCAGCGTACAGCAGGATGTAGACCGGCTGTCCCGGCGAAAGCGTCGCAGCCAGGTCCTTGATGAACCGGCCGGCAGCGCTCGTCGAGTCAGACGTGAACCAGCCCGCGATGGTCGCCGGGAACAGGATGATCGACGATGCGAAGATCGGCGGAATCACCCCTGCCATGTTCAGCTTCAGCGGCAGGTGCGACGACTGACCGCCGTACACCTTGTTGCCGACCTGACGCTTGGCATAGTTCACCAGGATCTTGCGCTGGCCACGCTCGACAAACACCACGGCGAAGGTAACACCGGCGATGATTGCAACGATCAGGATCGATGCAATGATGCTCATGGAACCGGTGCGAACCAGTTCGAAGAGCCCGCCGATCGCGTTGGGCAAGCCCGCCGCGATACCGCCGAAGATGATGATCGAGATGCCGTTGCCCAGACCCCGCTCGGTGATCTGCTCACCCAGCCACATCAGGAACATCGTACCGGTCACCAGCGTGATCACCGCGGTCGCCCGGAACATCAGGCCCGCATCGATCACCAGACCAGGCTGAGATTCCAGCGCGACTGCAATCGACAGCGCCTGGAAGGTGGCCAGAACCACCGTGCCGTAGCGCGTGTACTGCGTGATCTTGCGTTGACCCGCCTGCCCTTCCTTCTTCAACGACTCCAGCTGCGGCAGCACGATCGTCAGCAATTGCATGATGATCGACGCCGAGATGTACGGCATGATGCCGAGCGCGAAGACGGTAAAGCGCGACAGTGCACCGCCCGAGAACAGGTTGAACATCCCGAGGATGCCACCTGACTGACTCTGGAAAAGCTTCGCAAGCTGTTCCGGATCGATTCCCGGCACCGGAATATGCGCTCCGATGCGGTACACGATCAAGGCCAGCACCAGGAACATCAGCCGGCGCTTTAGGTCGCCGTACTTCGCCGTGTTCTTGGCTTGCGTGCTTGCATTGGGTTTCGCCGTGGCCAAACGATGCTCCGACTGTGACTCGCCTATGCTGCGAAATCTGCTGCTAAATTACGCCGCGATCTGACCGCCGGCGGCTTCGATCGCAGCCTTGGCACCAGCGGTGGCGCCCAGACCCTTGATCGTTACCTTGCGGGTCAGCTCGCCAGCCTTGATGATCTTGGCGCTCTTGACCAGCTCAGTCACCAGGCCAGCCTGCTTCAGAACCAGCAGGTCCACCTCGGTGGCTTCCAGACGCTCGATGTCACGCAGGCTCACCTCAGCGGTGAAGATCTTCGTGAGCGAGGTGAAGCCACGCTTCGGCAGGCGACGATACAGCGGCATTTGACCGCCTTCGAAGCCGACCTTGTGGAAGCCGCCCGAACGCGACTTCTGACCCTTGTGACCACGACCGGCAGTCTTGCCCAGGCCGGAGCCGATACCGCGGCCGACGCGACGCTTTGCGTGCTTCGAACCGTCAGCCGGTTTCAGGTTGTTGAGTTGCATCTTGCTCTCCGTGTCCCGGTATCAGGCCAGAACCTTGACCAGGTACGACACCTTGTTGATCATGCCGCGAACAGCGGGCGTGTCCTGCAGCTCCGACACCGAATTGATACGGCGCAGGCCCAGGCCACGTACGGTGGCGCGATGATCCTCACGCGTGCCGATCAGGCTGCGCACGAGTTGCACTTTTACGGTTTGTTGCGACATTTCGTCCGACTCCTTAACCGAGGATGTCTTCAACAGACTTGCCACGCTTTGCGGCGATCTCGCCCGGCGTGCTCATCTTTTGAAGACCGTCCAGCGTGGCGCGAACCATGTTGTACGGATTGGTCGAGCCGTGCGACTTGGTCACGACGTTGGTCACGCCCATCACCTCGAAAATCGCGCGCATCGGGCCACCAGCGATCACGCCGGTACCTTCCTTGGCGGGCATCATCAGCACCTTGGCGGCGCCGTGCTTGCCAACGACTTCGTGTTGCAGCGTGCCGTTCTTCAGCGAGACCTTGACCATCTTGCGACGGGCTTCGTCCATTGCCTTCTGAACTGCAACCGGCACTTCCTTGGCCTTGCCCTTGCCCATGCCGATGCGGCCATCGCCGTCACCAACCACGGTCAGCGCAGCGAAACCGAGAATCCGGCCACCCTTCACCACCTTGGTGACACGGTTGACCGAGATCATCTTCTCGCGGAGGCCGTCGTCGCGTTCGTCCTGCTGGACTTTTGCTTGCATTTTTGCCATGACGTATCTCTCTATGTGCGCTTAGAACTTAAGGCCGGCTTCGCGCGCTGCGTCAGCCAGTGCCTTCACGCGACCATGGAAGCGGAAGCCGCCGCGATCGAACGCAACGGTTTCCACGCCAGCTGCCTTCGCCTTTTCGGCGATGCGCTTGCCAATCAGGGTCGCGGCGGCGGCGGTAGCACCGCTGCCAGTCAGTTCCTTGCGCACTTCTGCCTCGGCGGTCGAAGCCGATGCCAGCACTTGCGTGCCGCACGGCGAGTAGACCTGGGCGTAAATATGCGAATTCGTACGGAACACGGTCAGACGGTTGATCTTCAACTCCGCGATTTTGGCGCGGGTCTGACGTGCACGGCGCAAACGAGCGTCTTTCTTGTTCATGATTGCACCCCTTACTTCTTCTTGGTTTCCTTCAGGATGACGCGCTCGTCCGAGTAGCGAACGCCCTTGCCCTTATAGGGCTCAGGCGGACGGTACGCGCGGACTTCCGCTGCCACCTGACCGACTTTCTGCTTGTCCGCACCCTTGATGATGATCTCGGTCTGCGTGGGCGTTGCCGCCGTCACGCCTTCCGGCATCGCATGGATCACGTCGTGCGAGAAACCAAGCTGGAGCTTCAGCGCAGTACCTTGCAGCTGGGCACGATAGCCCACGCCGACCAGGTTAAGCTTGCGCTCGAAACCGGCGGTTACACCCTTGACCATGTTGGCCACCAGGGCGCGCATGGTGCCCTGCAGTGCGTTTGCTTCGCGCGATTCATCAGCGGGGGCGAAAGTCAGCGTGTCGTTTTCGACATTGACCTTGACCAGGCTGTGGATCGGCTGCGTCAGCGTGCCGAGCGGGCCCTTAACGGAGAGCACGCCAGCTGCCAGATTAACTTCTGCGCCTTTGGGCAGCGCGATGGGAGCCTTACCTACACGGGACATGGTTTACTCCTTACGCGACGTAGCAAAGAACTTCGCCGCCCACGCCAGTGGCACGTGCCTTGCGATCGGTCATCAGACCCTGCGGGGTCGAGATGATTGCGACGCCGAGGCCGTTCATCACTTGGGGGATGTCGCTGCGGCCCTTGTACACGCGCAGACCAGGCTTCGAGACACGCTCAATGCGCTCGATGACCGGACGGCCAGCGTAGTACTTCAGACCGATGCTCAGTTGTGCCTTGCCGCCTTCTTCTTTCACGGCGTAGTCGTCGATGTAGCCTTCGTCCTTAAGGACCTTGGCGATTGCCACTTTCAGCTTCGACGACGGCATGACAACCGACACTTTCTGCACGCCTTGGGCGTTGCGGATGCGCGTCAGCATATCGGCGATAGGATCGCTCATGCTCATACTGTTTCTCCTGTAGCCTGTGCGTAATTACCAGCTGGCTTTCGTCAGACCCGGGATTTCGCCACGGAAGGCGATTTCACGGATCTTATTACGCGCCAGGCCAAACTTGCGGAAGGTACCGCGGGGACGACCGGTGATCGCGCAGCGGTTACGCTGGCGAGTCGGGTTCGCGTTGCGCGGGAGCTGCTGCAGCTCGAGACGCGCGCTATAACGCTCTTCTTCCGACTTCTCTTGGTCGTCGATAATGGCCTTGAGGGTCGCACGCTTGTCGGCATACTTTGCCACGAGCCTAGCGCGCTTCTTCTCACGTTCAATCAGAGCCAATTTAGCCACGGTTACCCCTTAATTACGGAACGGGAACTTGAATGCTGCGAGGAGGGCCTTGGCTTCCTCGTCATTCTTCGCCGTCGTCGTGATGCTGATGTTCAGACCACGCAGTGCGTCGATCTTGTCGTACTCGATTTCGGGGAAAATGATCTGCTCTTTCACACCGATGTTGTAGTTGCCACGACCATCGAACGAGCGGCCCGAAACACCACGGAAGTCACGAACGCGCGGCAGGGCCACGGTCACGAGACGATCCAGGAATTCGAACATGCGTTCGCCGCGCAGCGTCACCATCGCGCCGATGGGATAACCCTGGCGGATCTTGAAGCCGGCGATTGCCTTCTTGGCCTTGGTCACCACCGGCTTTTGGCCGGCGATCTTGGTCAGGTCGCCCACGGCCAGCTCAATGACCTTCTTGTCATTGATGGCTTCGCCAAGGCCCATGTTCAGGGTGATCTTGGTGATACGCGGCACTTCCATGACCGACTTGAAGCCGAACTGTTCGATCAGCTTCGGTACTACTTGTTCTTTGTAAAACTCTTGCAGACGTGCAGTCATGCTCAACTCCTATCTGTGCCCAGAATCAAGCTGCCACGACGGCACCGGTGGTCTTCAGCACGCGTACACGCTTGCCGTCTTCCACCTTGATACCGACGCGCGACGGCTTGCCATTGGCATCCACGAGCGCAACGTTAGAAATATGCAGCGGCATGACCTTGTCGACCACACCACCGGTGGTACCCAGCATGGGGTTCGGACGTGCGTGCTTCTTAGCCACGTTGACGCCTTCCACCACAACCTTCTCGCCGAGCATGGCTTGCACGGTGCCGCGCTTGCCCTTGTCTTTTCCGGTCAGGACGATGACTTCGTCGCCTTTACGAATCTTGTTCATGGCGGCTCCTTACAGCACTTCCGGCGCGAGCGACACGATCTTCATGAAGCGCTCGGTACGGAGTTCACGAGTCACCGGCCCGAAAATACGGGTGCCGATCGGCTCGAGCTTGGTGTTCAGCAAGACAGCGGCATTGCTGTCGAACTTGACGAGCGAACCATCAGCGCGACGTACGCCCTTGGCGGTACGCACGACGACGGCGTTGTAAATATCGCCCTTCTTCACGCGACCGCGCGGCGCTGCGTCCTTAACGGTCACCTTGATGATGTCGCCCACGCTCGCATAGCGGCGCTTGGACCCACCCAGCACTTTGATGCACAGCACTTCGCGCGCACCAGTGTTATCGGCTACTTCGAGCCGGCTTTCTGTCTGAATCATGGTGTTATCTTCCCAACTTAATCCACCGGGCAACGCCCGCCGGTCAGTCTTGGTCCCGTCAGCCCCTGGCTTTGCGCCAGCAACCGTTTGGGTTGATCAACTTTGAAGTCGGTAGTTACCAGGCGGCCTGAACATGGTTAATCAGGAGCCGCTCGGCTAGGTTCGCTTCACCGATTCGCCGGGGTGATACAACTAAGGCGAATGCAACAAAGCGGAAGTCCAGGATTATAGCACATAACCCTGGACTCGCAAGTCAACCGAAAACCGTGTGGTTTTTTAGATGACGCGCGCAGCTTCGACCAGACGGGAAACCACCCAGGACTTGGTCCGCGACAGCGGACGCGTTTCCTGGATCTCGACCTTGTCGCCTTCCTTGTACTGGTTGGCTTCGTCGTGTGCGTGGTACTTCTTGGAACGCAGCACGTACTTGCCGTACAGAGGATGCTTGACGCGGTTTTCGATCAAGACCGTGACGGTCTTGTCCATCTTGTCGCTAACTACCCGACCGACCAGCGTGCGGCGAAGCGACGATTCCGTTTGTGCAGTTTCAGTCATTTCGAGGTCGCCTTTTCGTTCAGCACGGTTTGCACCCGCGCGATGTCCTTGCGCACCTTCTTCAGCTGGCTGGTGTTCTGCAGCTGTTGGGTGGCCTTTTGCATGCGCAGGCTAAATTGGGCCTTCAGCAGCTCGGAGAGCTCCTGGTTCAGCCCTGCGGCATCTTTGCCGCGAAGTTCGGATGCTTTCATCCCTGCTCTCCTTACGTCCCGACCTGGCGCACCACGAAATTGGTAGCGATCGGCAGCTTGGCGGCCGCGAGGCGGAACGCCTCACGAGCCAGCTCTTCCGTCACGCCATCCATTTCGTACAGCATCTTGCCCGGCTGGATTTCTGCCACGTAGTATTCCGGATTACCCTTACCGTTACCCATACGGACTTCGGCGGGTTTCTTCGAGATCGGCTTGTCCGGGAAAATCCGGATCCAGATGCGGCCGCCACGCTTGATGTGACGGGTCATCGCACGACGTGCCGACTCGATCTGACGAGCCGTCAGACGACCACGGCCCATCGCCTTCAGGCCGAATTCGCCGAAAGACACGGCGTTGCCACGGGTAGCTTTACCCGTGTTGCGGCCTTTCTGCTCCTTGCGATATTTTCTGCGCTTAGGTTGCAGCATCGTTATTCTCCACTCTTCGCATCTGCGCCAGGAGCGCGGCGACCTGCACCGGCACCCGCGCCACCGCGGCGGTTGCCACCCGGACGGCCGCCTTCGCCTTCACGGCGACGACCATCAGGACGACCACCCGGGCGACGACGACGATCGTCTTGCGGCTCTTCCACCACCGGCGCTTCGTTGCGGCCGAGGTGATCACCCTTGTAGACCCACACCTTGACACCGATGATGCCGTAGGTGGTTTCTGCTTCGGAGAAGCCGTAGTCGATGTCGGCGCGCAGGGTGTGCAGGGGCACACGGCCTTCGCGATACCACTCGGTACGTGCGATTTCGATGCCGTTCAGACGACCGGCGCTCATGATCTTGATGCCTTGGGCACCGAGGCGCATCGCGTTCTGCATCGCGCGCTTCATTGCGCGGCGGAACATGATACGGCGCTCGAGCTGCTGGGTGATCGAGTCGGCGATCAGCTGCGCATCGGTTTCCGGCTTGCGGATTTCCTCGATGTTCACGTGCACGGGCACACCCATGCGGCGTTGCAGCTCGGCCTTGAGCAGTTCGATGTCCTCACCCTTCTTGCCGATCACCACGCCCGGACGCGAGCTATAAATGGTGAGACGTGCATTGCGGGCGGGGCGCTCGATCACGACGCGGCCAACCGAAGCGTTCTTGAGCTTCTTCTTCAGAAACTCGCGAACTTCGATGTCTTCCTTCAGCATGCCGGCGAACTTCGTGTTGTTGGCGTACCAACGCGAAGCCCAGTTACGGCTGACGGCCAGACGGAAGCCAGTCGGATGAATCTTCTGTCCCATCGTGACTCCTTAGTTGCCGAGCGTCACAGTGATGTGACAAGTTTGTTTCTCGATGCGGTTGCCGCGGCCCTTTGCTCGTGCCGTGAAACGCTTGAGCGAGGTTGCCTTGTCGACGAAGATGGTCTTGACCTTCAGTTCGTCGATGTCGGCGCCTTCATTGTGCTCGGCGTTGGCGATGGCCGATTCGACCACCTTCTTCACGATGACGGCCGCCTTTTTCGGGCTGAACGTCAGGACGTTGAGCGCGCGTTCGATCGGCAGACCGCGGATCTGGTCAGCGACCAGGCGCGTTTTCTGGGCGGAGATGCGGGCACCGCGATGAATCGCTTTCACTTCCATGATGGCACCTTACCTCTTCGCTTTCTTGTCAGCCGCGTGGCCCTTGAACGTACGCGTGAGCGCAAATTCACCGAGCTTGTGGCCAACCATGTTTTCCGAAACATACACCGGCACGTGTTGACGGCCGTTATGTACGGCGATCGTCAGGCCGATGAAGTCCGGCAGAATGGTCGAGCGACGCGACCAAGTCTTGATGGGCTTCTTGTCCTTGCCGGCTGAGGCCGCTTCCACCTTTTTCAGCAGGTGGGCGTCACAGAACGGACCCTTTTTTGCGGAACGTGTCATGTCTAGGCTCCTACCTACCGATTAACGCTTGTGGCGGCGCTGCACGATCATGCTGGCAGTGCGCTTGTTGCTGCGGGTACGGTAACCCTTGGCCGGGGTACCCCAAGGCGAAACGGGGTCACGACCAGCAGCGGTCTTGCCTTCACCACCACCGTGCGGGTGGTCCACCGGGTTCATCACAACGCCGCGAACCGTCGGGCGGATACCGCGCCAACGATTTGCACCGGCCTTGCCGATGACGCGCAGGCTATGCTCTTCGTTACCGACTTCACCAATGGTGGCGCGGCATTCGATGTGAACGCGACGCACTTCACCGGAGCGCAGGCGAACCTGAGCGTAGATGCCTTCACGAGCCAGCAGCACAGCGGAACCGCCAGCGGCGCGAGCGATCTGAGCGCCCTTGCCCGGCAGCATTTCCACGCAGTGGATGGTGGTACCAACCGGAATGTTGCGGATCGGCAGGTTGTTACCCGACTTGATCGCAGCTTCCGAGCCGTTCATCAACGCTTGGCCAACTACCATGCCCTTGGTGGCAATGATGTAGCGGCGCTCGCCGTCGGCGAACAGCACCAGCGCGATATTGGCGCTGCGGTTCGGATCGTATTCCAGGCGCTCGACCTTGGCGGCAATGCCGTCCTTGTCGTTGCGCTTGAAGTCGACCACGCGGTAATGGTGCTTATGACCACCGCCCTTGTGGCGGGTGGTGATGTGACCGTTGTTGTTACGACCCGACTTCTGGAATTGCTTTTCCAGCAGCGGAGCGTGGGGCGCGCCCTTGTGCAGGTTGTGATTAACAACCTTTACCATGGAGCGACGGCCCGGGGACGTCGGCTTGGTCTTGACGAGTGCCATGATTACTTGGCCTCCGCTTCAAAATTGATTTCCTGACCCGGCTTGAGCGAAACGTAAGCCTTCTTCACGTGGTTGCGACGCCCCATGAATCGGCCAAAACGCTTTTGCTTGCCCTTTTGGTTCAGGATCTGAACGGACTGCACCTCGACCTTGAACAGCAGTTCGACTGCCGCCTTCACGTCTGCCTTGTTGGCATCGCGAGCGACTTCGAACACGACTTGTTCGTTCTTGTCGGCGACCAGGGTTGCCTTTTCGGAAACCACCGGCGCGAGCAGCACCTGCATCAAACGATGATCGTTCTTGGCTACTTGCGTCATTTCAGCAACTCCTCGATCTGCGCGACGGCTGCCTTGGTCACCAGCACCTTTTTGTAGTGCACGAGCGACAGCGGGTCAGCCTGGCGCGGCTCGACAACCGCCACGTGCGGCAGATTGCGCGAAGCCAGGTAGAGGTTCTCGTCGAGGCTGTCGGTGATGATCAGCACCGAGTCCAGGCCCATGGCCTTGAACTTGTCGGCCAAGAGCTTGGTCTTGGGCGCATCGACGGTGAAACCGTCCACCACGTTGATACGACCTTCACGTGCGAGCTGCGAGTAAATCGAGCGCATACCGGCACGGAACATCTTCTTGTTGACCTTCTGCGTGAAGTTCTCTTCCGGCGAATTCGGGAAGATACGGCCGCCCCCGCGCCACAGCGGCGAGGAAGACATACCGGCACGGGCGCGACCCGTACCCTTCTGGCGCCAAGGCTTCTTGGTCGTGTGCTTGACCTCTTCACGGTCCTTCTGCTTACGGTTACCGCTGCGAGCGTTAGCCTGGTAAGCGACGACGACTTGGTGAACGAGGGCTTCGTTGTAGTCACGGCCGAAGACTTCGGGCGAGGCGTCAACGCCTGCACCGATCTGGCCATTGTCCTGGAGGAGCTTGAGTTCCATTGATTCGCTCCTTAAGCTTTGGCTTTGGCCTTGACGGCCGGGGTAACGATAACCTTGCCGCCCTTGGAGCCGGGAATGGCGCCCTTGACCAGCAGCAGCTTGCGCTCTGCGTCGATCTTGGCGATTTCCAGGTTCTGGACGGTGCGGGTGACGTCACCCAGATGGCCAGTCATGCGCTTGCCGGGGAACACACGGCCCGGATCCTGCGCCATACCGATGGAACCCGGCACGTTGTGCGAACGCGAGTTACCGTGGGTGGCACGACCCGATGCGAAATGGTGGCGCTTGATGGTACCGGCGTAGCCCTTACCGATGGTCACGCCCTGGACGTCGATCTTCTGACCGACTTCGAACAGGTCGACCGACAGCGTACCGCCGGCTTGCAGTTCGCCAGCCTTAGCGGCATCGATGCGGAATTCGCGGATGATTTCACCAGCCTCAACACCTGCTTTGGCGAGGTGACCTGCCAAAGGCTTGGTGACGCGGCTAGCGCGGCGTGCGCCGAAAGTGACTTGAACCGAGGTATAACCGTCGGTCTCGTCCGTCTTGATTTGTGTCACGCGGTTGTCGCCGACCTCGACCACGGTAACGGGAATTGAATCGCCGTCGTCCGTGAAAATACGGGTCATGCCAACCTTGCGACCTACAAGGCCAAGGCTCATGGTTTGCTCCATTCCCAGCTGCGATTGGCCGGGGCTGATTAAATACACGAAAACAGTGTTTGCAGTGCGGGGCTTGCGCTGAAGAAGACTGCGCGCGGCCAAATTGGCCAGCCCACTACCCATAGACAAACGGGTAGCCTTACACTATATCCCAGCGGTTTGGAAAGAGCAAGCGTGGTCTGGGAAGTTGGGATCTGGACGCGGGCGGGTGTTGTTTTGTGATGTTTGCACTTGGCGCCGGCGCTCTGCGATGCGATTTTCGGGGCCGTTAGCGGGGTTGCTAGCGGCTGTATCGACACTTGATGTCCGCATCCAAGTGCCGATACGGCCTCCGTTACCGCCCTACCCTTACGAATTCCCCGCCGAAGAACACCAACGGTTCGCCTTCCCCCACTTCAAATCCCTCCACCGCCCCGACGATCAGCAAGTGATCGCCCACCACGTCGGCACGCTCCACTCTGCACGCCAGCGTGGCCAGCGCCTCGTCCAGGTAGGGCACGCCGCGCTCGCAGCGCCGATGGGGGACGCCAGCAAACTTGTCCTCCGCCGGCGTGGCAAAAAGGCGCGCCAGCTCGCCATGTCCCGCCTGCAGGATGCTGACGCCAAAGTGCTTGCCGACGGCAAAGTGCCCGGCATTCGGTGAATGCAGCGCCAGGCTCCACAAGACCAGCGGTGGCGCCAGCGACAGCGAGGCGAAGGAGTTGATGGTCAGGCCGATAGGGCGACCCTCGGCGCCGCACGCCCCGATGACCGCCACGCCGGTGGCGTAACGGCCACAGGCCCGGCGCAGCGCCCTCGTATCCAGCACAGCGCATGCGGCTTCCATTTCAGGCAGCCTGCGGCAGATGCTGGTCGATCAACTGCTGGCACGCAGCGGGATCGGCCCACCAGGGAAAGAAGTCCGGCGGGTTGTCAAAGCCATTGGCAATGCGTCCGGCCAGCGCCGGCGCATGGCCAGCCGCGCCCAGCAACGCCAGGATATGCGGCGGCGGCGGAGTGAGCAGGGAATTGGTCCAGTTCACCACGTCGCCGGCGTATTGCCAGTAACGCGCGAACGTCTGCTCCATCCAGCCCGCGTCGAACGCGCGATCGCCATGCGCGACGATGGCATCGAGATACACCCTGCAGCACTTGGCGGCGTTGTTTGAGCCCTGCCCCGTGATGGGGTCGTTGACGACTACGGCGTCGGCCATGCCGAACACAAGCCTGCCCGAGGGCAAGGTCATGACCGGACGGCGCACGGTTGGGGCGAAGCGGCCGGCGAGTATGCCTTGCGCGTCGGTCAGGGTCACCGCATCACAGCGCTCTGCCTCCCACGGGAGCCACGTGCGCAGGATGCGCATGCTCTCGGCGAGGTGCTGCTCCGGCGAGCGTGGCTCCGCCCAGCGGTCCATCGGGCCACCGGGTATGCCCTCGAACACCATGATCTCGCAGGGTCCGCACAGCGTCAGGGCCGGGAAGACGAAGTATTCGCCAATGCCGGGAATCAGGTTGAAGCAAACCCGCGAGAACGGGGTCCGCGGCGTCATGCCGTTCACATAGGTCAGGGCCAGCGAGCGCTGCGGCGCGCTAAAGGGACTGCGCGTGGCGTCACGCTCGAAACGGCTGACGATCTCGCCCTTGCCGGCCGCGAGTAGCACGAGATCATGCTCGCGCGCCAGCGCTTCCAGCTCATCGATGCCGGCATCGGCGATGCGCAGGTCGCCGCCGCGTTGCGCGAAGGCCTCCATCCAGGCGGGCATCTTGAGACGCTGGTCCACTGCCTGGGCTGCCCGGTCGAGTGGGGCTGCCCAATCGATGAGTTTGGCCCCTGGCTGCTCCGGATGCGGAATCGCCAGACCGATCCCTTCCACGGGCGGGCACGTGTCGTCCCACCAGTTAAGGCCAAGCTCCCGCTCGGTCTGCAGTGCACGGTCGAACATGCACTGGCTGGACATGACCTTGCCCGCCCGGACCTGGTCCGGCGTGCGATTGGTCATCAGCGTGACCCGGTAACCCTTGGCTTGCAGGCCGAGGGCCATCTGCAGGCCGGACTGGCCCGCGCCGACGATGGCAATGCGTTGGCTCATGGCAATCTCCTACTTGAAGTTCAGCGTGGAAATCGAAGTCCTGGAGCTCGGCGTCAGCCGGCCAGGCGCGGGATGGCAGGGACGTTTTGCTCCGGCCCCATTGCCGAGTAGCCGCCGTCCACCGCGTAGTCGGCGCCGGTGACAAAGCTGGCATGGTCCGAGCAGAGGAACAGCACGACCTGGGCCACTTCATCGGGCTCGCCCACGCGGCCCAGCAGGTGGAAGTCCGCCGCCACGCGATCGGTGCGCTCGCGGTTGCCGCCGCTGACCTCATCCATCAGCCGGCACCAGGTCCAGCCCGGCGAGACCGCGTTGACGCGGATCCGATCCGGCGCGAGGTCCATCGCCATGCTGCGGGTAAGCTGCCGGATTGCCGCCTTGGAGGCCGGATAAAGCCAGCGTCCGGTCTGCGCCACATTGGCCGAGATGCTGGTGAAGTTGACGATCGCGCCGCCGCCGCGTGCGCGCATTCCATCGTGGACGGCCTGGGCCAGGATCACGCTGGAGACTACGTTGACGTCGAGCGCGGTGAGCCAGTCACGGCGGTTCGACTTGAAACCGTCGTCGAGATAGGTGCAGGCCAGGTTGATGAGGTAGTCGATGCCGCCGAAGTGCCGCGCCACCTGTGCGACGGCCACCGCCACCTGGGTGTCGTCGGTGATGTCGGTGCGGATGAAGATCGCGCGTTGGCCTAGTTCGGCGGCAACGCGCTCGCCGCCGGCGGTATCGATATCGAGTATCGCCACTCGCGTTCCGGCCTCCACGAAGGCCTTCGCGACTCCCGCGCCGATTAGCGTGGCGCCACCGCTGACGATGGCAACCTTGTCCTGCAGTCCTTTCATGACGTTGTCTCCTTGTATTCGGTGCGTTGCCCGTGCGCCTTGGGGGCCATCCGGCGCCGTAGGCGCAGCGGTACCCGAGGCGCGTGCCGGGCCCGCCCCTTTTGCTTGATGACGTCGATATACCGGGACGCGTATGCGCCCGGATTACTTGCCCTCGCTCTCCTGCCAGCGCGCCATCAGCGTGTTGGAGGGCAGCGTTTCGTCGAGCAGCTTGCGCGCGGTCTCGACACCGGCCACGGGCAGGCCGGCGGGATCGAGCTTGCCGATCTGCACCAGCACGCTCGCCTGGTCCCAGTAGATGTGCTCGTGGTACAGCTTGTCCCCGCGGAACTTGACGATCGCGACGAGGGGGATCTCCACGCGTTTGCCGGTAGGCGCCACGCCCGGCAGCATCCAGTCGACCTCGCAGGTATGCGTGAAGCAGAACAGCATCTCGTCGACGATCTGGCTGGCGCCCACGGTGCGCGACAACGGGATCAGCGTCGTATCGGGCGGATTGCTGTTGACGAAGTGGTTCTGGTAGAAGCGCTTGAGCTGCCGGTGGCCGACGCCGCCGGTCATGGTCGGGATATGATTGACATACGGCTCGGCCACCATCGTCGCCATGGTGGCGTCGACATCGCGGGTGGCGAATTCGTATTCGCAGTGCTTGTCCCAGAGGGCCGAGAAGTCGTAGTGCGGCCCCATCTCTGCGCGCAGCGCGGCAATCGAGCGCTGATGCGCCATCAGCGCCGAGGGGCGGTCGAAATGCTCGCCACCGGTGCGCGCGAACGCGTGGTCGACGCCCGGATAAACATACAGCTCGATACCGTCCTTGCCGCCAAGGGCTGCGCGGATCTGCGCTTGCGCCTCGGGTGGGCAAAAGCCGTCGCGCTCGGCCACGTGCAGCACCAGCCGTCCCTGGATATCGGCCGCCTCGTCCAGCGCGCGCTCGATGCCGACGCCGTAGTACGCCACGGCACAGGCCACGCCGTCCAGGCGGCAAGCAGCCAGATAGGCGAGCTTGCCACCCAGGCAAAAGCCAAGCACCCCGGTCTCGCCCACGCATTCGGGGCGGGCGCGCAGCGCGTCCAGCGCCGCACCGACATCCTTGACGCCGAGGGCCTCATCGAAGCGCTGATACAAGCCCAAGGCGCGCTGGAAGTCCTCGCCGCGATCGCCCAGTTCGATGCCAGGGGCGATGCGCCAGAACAGGTCCGGCACCAGCACCGTGTAGCCTTCCTCGGCGTAGTAGTCCGCCACGGCGCGCATGGTGGCGTTGACGCCGAAGATTTCCTGGCACAACACAATGCCGGGTCCCTTGCCCGCTGCGGGCGTGGCGAGGTAGGCGCTGAACGTGCCGCTACCGTCGGCGGCGTGGATCTGGATGGTCTGGCCCATGGGCTGCGTTCCTTTGTTTTGGGGGGATGGGGCTACCGTGCTGGATTCCATCATGGGCGATCCGCACCGCAGCAAGCTAGCCGCGGGCTGCAGCGGCTATCCGATTAGTGCAGGAAAATACCGGTGCGGGCAAGGGGCGCCGGGAAGCGATCCACTATAGTGGTGTGAAGGAATCCGCCCGCAGGCTGGCCGGGCTCAACGTACGAAGCGGCGCGCCAATGACGCCGAGGAGCGAGACAATGCCGCAGCCCCCCGCGGCCACGGCCACCGAGCCGCTGGCAGGCGCCCTGCTATCCGACCCCGCCCGGCTGGTCTTCGCCTCGACCGACCAGGCCCAGACGCGCGCAGCGGTGGGTACGGTTTTCAAGCCGCACAAGCTCACCATCGGCGGCACGACGCTGGCTGCCCGCATGCATCATGCGCCGCTTGGCGCCGTGTCGTTCAACCGGCTGGCCTATGGCGCGGAGGTCCAGATCGAGCCTGGGCCGCTTGATGATTTCCTGCTTGTGCAGATGCCGCTGGCGGGCCATGCCCAGATCCATTGCGGCCGGCAGCAGATCCTCTCCGACTGCGACACGGCCTCGGTGCTCACGCCCAGCGACCCCGTGCGGATGCGCTGGAGCCACGACAGCGACCAGTTGATCGTGCGCGTGGAGCGCGGTGCCATGGAGCGGGTATGCGCGGCGTACCTCGGCCATCGGCCGCAGGCACCGCTGCGCTTCGAGCTCGGGATGGAGTGGCGCCGCCTGGCAGCCTGGTACCAGCTGATGCACTACCTGGCGGACCTGCTCGCGCTGGCGCCGGATGCGGCGCGGCATCCGTTGACGGCTTGCCAGCTGGAGCAGCTGGTGATCGGCACGTTGTTGACGGTGCAGCCCCATAGCCTGGCGGAGGCGATGCGGGCACGGGGCAAACCCTTGGCGCCGCGTCACGTGAAGCAGGTCGAGGAATACATCCATGCCCATGCGCAGGCACCACTGACCCCGGCCCTGCTGGCGGAAGTCGCCGGCGTCAGCCTGCGCGGGCTCTATGCGGGCTTTCGGGAGCATCGGGGCATCAGCCCAATGGCCTACCTGCGCGCGGTGCGACTGGAGCGTGTTCGCCATGACCTGCTGAACGACCTGGCGATCGACTCGGTCACGGCCGCGGCCCTGCGCTGGGGCTTTGGCCACCTGGGACGCTTCAGCCTGGAATACCGCAAGAATTTCGGCGAGCCGCCGGGCCAGACGCTGCGCCGGCGCGGGCCTTCCTAGGCCGCATTGCGGTGAAATGGGAGCACAAAAACAAGAACGGCGAACCGAAGTTCGCCGTTCTTGTTTGCGCAAAACCGCTTTGGACGGTGTTGTGCGGAATACCTTACACCTTGATTTCGACGTCGACGCCGGCCGGCAGGTCGAGCTTCATCAGTGCGTCAACGGTCTTGTCGGTAGGATCGACGATGTCCATCAGGCGCTGGTGAGTACGAATCTCGAACTGATCACGGCTCGTCTTGTTGACGTGCGGCGAACGCAGGATGTCGAAGCGCTGGATACGGGTCGGCAGGGGCACCGGGCCCTTGACGATCGCGCCGGTGCGCTTGGCGGTATCCACGATTTCGGCTGCCGACTGGTCGATCAGGCGATAGTCGAAAGCCTTCAGGCGGATACGGATCTTCTGGTTCTGCATGATATTTCCTTTAAAGAGCGATGGGCGGCTAGCGCCCTGGAACAAGGGAACTGGCCGACGGTATTGTACCGCCAGCCAGCTCCAGGAAGTTTGCTTAGTCGAGGATCTTTGCCACGACGCCGGCGCCGACGGTACGACCGCCTTCACGGATGGCGAAACGCAGGCCTTCTTCCATGGCGATCGGGGCAATCA